>DATDNN010000054.1:0-7407 GCA_036518255.1 Allosphingosinicella sp.
GGGGATTATCGAGCCCCGAAAGCAGCCGCAGGGGCAATCGCTTCGGCATGGCGGGGATGGCGATTGCCGTCGCCACCACTCTTGCCACGCACGAGGTAGCGAGCCTCGCCGAGATCGCCATCGCCATCTTCATTGGAGGCGCCATCGGCCTCGTTACTGCGCGCCGGATCGCGATGACCGCGATGCCGCAGCTCGTGGCGGCCTTTCACAGCCTGGTAGGCCTTGCCGCCGTTCTCGTCGCGGCGGCGGCCTTCCTCAATCCGGAAGCATTCGGGATCGCCCAGCGGATCACGCCCATCTACGGGCCCTCGATCATCCGCATTCTACCGGTGAGCCGGATCGAGATGAGCCTTGGCATCGCGATTGGCGCGATCACCTTTTCGGGATCAGTGATCGCCTTTCTGAAGCTCAACGGCAATATGTCGGGAAAGCCGATCCTGCTACCGGGGCGGCATGCGATCAATCTGGGCACGCTGGCGCTGATCCTCGGCCTCATCGCCTGGTTCACGCAGGATCAGAGCCCCTGGGTGTTCTGGACGGTGACGGCTTTGTCCTTCCTGATCGGTTTCCTGCTCATCATCCCCATCGGCGGCGCGGACATGCCGGTGGTGGTGAGCATGCTCAACAGCTATTCCGGCTGGGCGGCGGCGGCGATGGGCTTCACGCTCGGCAATACGGCGATGATCGTGACGGGCGCCTTGGTCGGAAGTTCGGGCGCGATCCTCAGCTACATCATGTGCCGGGCGATGAACCGCAGCTTCATCAGCGTGATCGCGGGCGGCTTTGGCGGCGATGCGGGTGCCTCGGGCGGCGGCGGACCGGCCATCGACCGGCCTTACAAAAGGGGCTCGGCCGAGGATGCGGCTTTCCTGATGAAGCAGGCCGAGCAGGTGATCATCGTTCCCGGCTACGGCATGGCGGTGGCGCAGGCGCAGCACGCCGTGCGCGAAATGGCCGATCTGCTGAAAGAGGAAGGGGTGCGCGTCAAATATGCGATCCATCCGGTGGCGGGCCGCATGCCGGGGCATATGAACGTTCTCCTCGCCGAAGCGAACGTGCCTTATGACGAGGTGTTCGAGCTGGAGGATATCAATTCCGAATTCGCACAGACCGATGTCGCCTTCGTGATCGGTGCGAATGATGTCACCAATCCGGCGGCGAAGACGGACAAGAGCTCGCCCATTTACGGCATGCCGGTGCTGGATGTCGAAAAAGCCAAGACCGTGCTGTTCGTGAAACGCTCGATGGGCGGCGCGGGCTACGCCGGGGTTGAGAATGAGCTGTTCTTCCGCGACAATACGATGATGCTGCTCGCCGATGCCAAGAAGATGGTCGAGGAGATCGTCAAAGCCTTGGGGTGATCGGCATTGGTCGGCGGCCGGATGGCAGACGCAATCAATTAGACCTCTAAGTGCTTGATCCATAAAGAGGTGCCGTGTAGTTCGCGGCAGTCCGCCCGAACGGTTGGGCGGGATAATCGTGCAGTTGGGCCGGTGCGGGCCCGGCTCTCTCTTGAACAGAAATCGCGGGCTCCGGCATGCCGGAGAAACAGCGTCGTGCGTGGGGTGTGGTGTGCGTAAACTCGGTATGATCGGCGGACTGAGCTGGGTCTCGACCGCGCTTTATTATGAAACGATCAACAAGGAAGTGGCGCGCCGTATGGGCGGTCTCCATTCGGCGCCGCTCCTTCTCGAAAGCCTCGATCTTGCGCCGGTCGTGGCCCTGCAGGCGAAGGGGCAGTGGGATGGAGCGGCGGACATGCTCCGTCAATCGGCCAAGCGTCTCGCCGCCGCCGGTGCCGAAGGGCTGATCGTCTGCAGCAACACGGCGCAGAAATATGAAGAGAGCATCGCGGCGGCCGCGGGGCTGGAACTCATCCCGATCGGCCGGATCACGGCGGACCGCCTCGCGGCCGACGGCGTGAAGCGGGCCGGCCTGATCGGCACCGCTGCTACGATGAACGATGATTTCTACCGGGCGCTGATCGAAAGCCGGGGCATCGAGGTTACCGTTCCCGAACCCGCCATGATGGCGGAGATCGACCGGATCATCTTCGAGGAATTGGTGCTCGGCAAGATATCGCGCGTGTCGCAGCGGACGTTGAAGACGGCGATCACCAATCTGGCGCAGACCCGCAACCAGGCCGTTATCCTTGGCTGCACGGAGCTGGTGATGCTCGTCGATCCGCTGGCGAACGTCCTTCCGGTCTACGATACGACGGCGCTTCACGCGCGGGCGGCGACCAACTGGATATTGGATGGTAACGATACGGGAATTGGAGCGGGCGTGACTTGAGCAGCCGCTTCAGCCGCGGCGGTTTTTCCGCCGGGGCAATTCGGCGACTGCGGGCGACGATAGCGCCGTAAGAATATCGGACCAGCGCGCCCGATCGCGGCCTTGCTGGGCCCAGAAGGGATCGGACGCGACCTTTTCGGCGGCGGCGGGCGCGCCGAACAGATAGCCCTGGCCCACATCGCATCCCTGTTTCCGAAGATAGGCGGCCTGGCGCAGATCCTCGACGCCTTCCGCCACGACTTTCATACCGAGATTGTGGCCGAGCGTGATGACGGCGCTCACGATCGAGGCATCGTCGCCTTCCTGGGCAAGATCGTGGATGAAGGTCTGATCGATCTTCAATATGTCGACCGGGAAGCGCTTGAGATGCGAAAGCGAGGCATAGCCGGTGCCGAAATCATCGAGCGCGATGCGAATGCCGGACGCGCTCAGCGCCTTCAGCGCCTGCTCCACGCCCTCGCTTCCCTGCCCGAGGAATACGGTTTCCGTTACTTCCACCTGCAGCCGTTCGGCAGGAATGGCGTGTTCGGCCAGGGAGTCCATTAGGCGCGCCGCGAAATCGGGCTGGCGGAATTCGAGAGCCGATACGTTGACGGCGACATGGCCGAACGGGAGGCCGGCATCGAGCCAGGCGCGCATGTCGCCCAGCACCTTGCCGATCATGCGATTGCTGATCGCCACCGCGAGTTCCGTATCCTCGAACGCGCTCGCGGCCGAGCCGGGGCGGTGGATTTCGCCATCCTCGCCCCGCCAGCGCAGGAGCGCCTCGAAGCCGGAAAGGCTGCCGTCCGTAAGGTCGATCTTTGGCTGGTAATAAGGAATGACGCGATCCTCGGCCAAAGCCGCCTTGAACCGGCGCGCCGTGGCCACGCGCTGCTGGATTTCATGCCGCATTTCGGGCGTATAATGGACAGCCCGGCCGCGCCCGGCGGCTTTTGCCGCGTAGAGCGCGATATCGGCATTCTTGAGGAGATCGGCCGGCGCGTGATCGTCCTCCGGATAGAGCGTGGCGCCGATGCTCGCGCGGCTGTCCAGCACCTTTCCGGCAAAGGTAACGGGCTCGCGAAGCTTGGCCAGGATCGTCTTGACCGCTTCGGCGAGCATGTTCCGATCCTGCATGCCGGGCAGGATCATGGCGAATTCGTCGCCACCGAGGCGCGCCACCGTCCAGCCCGCCTGCCCATGCTCGCGCAGGCGGCGCGCCGTTTCGCAGAGCAGTGCGTCGCCCGCATCGTGCCCCATCGTGTCGTTGACCTGCTTGAAATTATCGAGGTCGATGATGAGCACTCCCGCACCAGGCCCTCCCGGCCCCGCTTCCGTCGCCTTCTGGAGACGCTGCTGGAACAGGGCGCGGTTCGGCAAGGCGGTCAGGGGATCGTGGGTGGCGAGCCACTCCATGCGTTCTTCGGCGCGCTTGCGATCGGTGATGTCCCGCGCCACGGACAGAACCCCCCACATCGTGCCATCGGCGGCGTGAAGCGGCGCCAGCCTTACTTCCGCCCGCCGGGTGCGGCCGCTGAGCGACATGATGTCGATTTCGCAGGGCACTTCGTCGAGATACCCGCGCACGGCCTGAGCATGCAGTTCGCGCACGGTGTCGTGATGGTCCGGATCGATGAAATCGAGGACGTTGCGGCCGATGACGTCGGCGGGGAGATCGGAGCCGATCATGGCGAGCCCGGCCGGGTTGATGTTCACGAGGCATCCGTGGAGCGAGACCACCATCACGCATTCCGGCTGCGCGTTCAGCATGGCGCGCAGTTGCTCCTCGCTGTCGCGAAGCGCGGCTTCAGTTTCCTTTTGTTCGGTGATGTCGCTGACGAAACCTTCCAGCCAAAGGGGTGCGCCATTCTTCCCGATCGCCGGCCTGCCTCTATCCAATACCCATATTGTGCGGCCGCTCTTGTGCCGGATCCTGTAGGTCACCGAGTAGCGCCGCCGCGCCGCGACGGCTTCGCCTACCTGCACCTGAAGGGTGACAAGATCCTCGGGGTGGATGAGATCGCTCCAGGCAACCCGCCCTTCCCAGAAATCCTCGGCGGAATAGCCGGAAATATCCGAAACGCCCTCGCTGACATGTTCGTTTACCACCACTCCGGGCACAGGATTGTGGAGCGGGCAGCGATAGGCGCAGCCAGGAAGGCTTTCGAGGAACGAAGAAAGATTTGCCGCATCCCCCGGGGATTCAGGATGCATGAACAGGGCCGACGCCGCCAGCGCCCGCTCATCGGCCGTATGCTGCAATGTCAACGGGTGTTCCAGATCCCGCTCCCCGGCTAACCCAACCCCGAAGGGCTGCACTCACCTTCCTGATTACGGCGCCAGCAGTGAAAAATTGATAAATGCGCGGGTAACCGGCCGGGGAACCGGCGCGCCTCGCCTTTCCGTTACGTCATGGCAGGGCCACGGAAGTGGTCGGCCCGGCAAGGTCAGTTTGGTCCGTTCACCGTTTCCACTTCCTCGGCATCCGCTTCGGCCGTCAGACCTTCGTCTCCGGTCGATTCGATGCGTGCGTAGAGCTGCTGCTGGCGGGCGCGAAGCCGATCGCCGATCGCATCGAGGTCGATCTTGCCCGCGCGATGGGCCTCCTTCGCCTTTTCGAACAGTTCCTCATCCTCCTCGTCGATATGGTGGAGGGTCTCTTCACCAAGAACATGGACCTTGCTGGCGTAAAGAGGCTCGTCCCCGTTCAGCTGCTCGATTTCTTCGACGAGGCGCTTGGCGGATTGATGCTCCACAATGCCTTCATTCACTTCGTCCTCGCCGATCACCGCCTTCAAGGCGGGATAGAGTATTTCCTCTTCGATGGTCATGTGAACGTCGAGGCGCAGGCAAAGCTCCTGCGCGATCGCCACGAGAGCTTCGCCTTCCGCCTGTTCGGCGCGATCGAACAGAGTGCGGAAGGTCTGATGCTCGTCCTTCAGAAGCGCGATGGCGCGGGGGTCGTCCTTGGCTGTTTTATGAGGAGATTTGCTGTTCGCGGCGGCATTGTCTGTCATGATCGCTCCTTCCTGGAAGGATGCAAATGCCGCATCGGTCTGTGAGGTTCCGACACTCGCACTGGAGCGCCAATAAACATCCATTTTGGATCATTTGAGGCGACAGAAAGGGAGCGAAGGCGGGACTTGATACTTTTCGCCAAATCGGACTGGCGCCGATTGTGTCGAGGAGAGGATCAAGAAAAGCCGCGCAGCTTGCCGCAGACCAGGGCCGTAAAGCGGCTCCAGTGCGGATGACGGATAGGGAAATACACCCGAAGCGGATGCGTGAACGCCTTCTTTTCCTCCGCATCGGCGCCATTCTGGTGGGACCAGGGGTTCGAGAGAAAAGATGGCCATGCTGAATCAATTGGCGCATGATGTGCTCGCCATGATCGAATATCGTGACGATCCATCCATATTGGTTCTCGCCGATACGGCGGAGCGGGCCGCCGATGCCCGGCGCGTGGTGGAGCGTGCCGGGTATCGGGTTCAGGCGGCCGTCGGCACGGAGGAAGGCGAAGCGCGGATCGCCGAGCAGATCGCGCTCGATGGGGTCTTCCTAGACATCGGCAGCAATCAGGGGGCGGTGCTCGATCGCTTGCTTGCGCAGCTCGACCACGCCGCGGCGACCGGCCGGTTCGGCAGTGTCGTGGCTGCCCCTCCCGAACTGATTGACGTTGTTTCCGCCGGTACATGGAGAGGCGATGTCGTTCACCTAGTCGCGCCGCGCGAAAGTGAGATTGGGGAAGCGCTGGGTCAGGCAACGAAGCGTACGCCTGCATGGCTGCACGATGTGGGCAAGGGTGGCCCGCCTATTCGCCTTCAGCAATTGAGCGAGGAGGTGGGGCGGATCGCCAATATCCTCGCCACTCTTTCCGAAAACGAACCGGATCTGACTGCCGAGGACGGCGCGGAGGCAAGCGTCACCGCCCAGCAGGTGCGCGGGATCATTCGCGCGCGGCGGCTGCGGGATCAATATTTCGGATCGGACCTGTTCGCCGATCCCGCCTGGGACATGCTGCTCGATCTGATGGCGGCACGCCTGGAGCATCAGCGGGTCGCGGTGTCGAGCCTGTGTATCGCGGCGGCCGTGCCGGCCACGACGGCGCTGCGGTGGATCAAGGCGCTGACCGAGCATGGCCTGTTCGTCCGCTCGGCCGATCCGCAGGATGGGCGGCGGGTCTATATCGAATTGTCGGAAGCGGCGGCGGCGGCGCTGGCGGCTTATCTTCGCGCGGCGCAGCGCCTTTCGCCGCTTCTGACATAAGCGGGCTTGCGTGGAAGGCGAGAAGCTGGCAGTGCCCGCGGCTCAACCGGGGCGCTTAGCTCAGTTGGTAGAGCATCTCGTTTACACCGAGAGGGTCGGCGGTTCGAGCCCGTCAGCGCCCACCACCATCCCGGTTCCAACGGCGGCATCTTCCGCAATGTCGGATGAGTTTCCTATTGCAACTGATACCCCGTCCTTCCCGCCCTACTTAGGGCGAAGGGCATCTGTCGTCGCTCCGTTCAAGTCATCCCGCCGTTCAAAAAGTGTCATAAACAGCCGCCGCGATTGACGCGCGCGTGCCGCTGGCTAGGCAGTCCGCTCCGTTTGTTGAGAGACCGTCCATGCGCATCCTGCCCTCGCTCCTCGCCCTTGCGGTTATTCCCTCCGCAGCTTTTGCCGATCCGATCGACGATTTCGTGGGCGCGCAGATGGCGCGGAGCCATATTCCGGGCGTGGCGGTCGCGATCGTCGAGGATGGCAAGGTGGCGTCGGTGCGGAGCTACGGCACGGCGAACCTCGAATGGAATGCTCCGGTGGATGGCGACACCGCCTTCCAGCTCGCGTCCGCCACCAAATTGTTCACCGGCGTGCTGCTGATGAAGATGGCGGAGGAGGGCAAGCTGTCCCTCGCCGATCCCATCGCCCGCTTCTTCGAGGGCGCACCGGAAAGCTGGAGCAAGATCAAGGTCTTGCAGCTCGCCAACCACACGTCCGGCCTGTCGGAAGACCTCGGCAAGCCGCGCCCGCAGACCATCGAGGGCCTGGTGGCCGCATCGATGAAGGCGCCGCTCGCCTACGAACCGGGTACGGAAGCGCGTTACGGCTTCATCGATTTCATCGTGCTGCGCGCGATCCTGGAGAAAG
>DATDNN010000055.1:0-3834 GCA_036518255.1 Allosphingosinicella sp.
ACGCCCGGCTCGTCTCTTTCGTGGGGACCACCTGTCAGAAGCCGTGGGCGATGAGCCGCCTTGAGCATCTGCCCGGCATTGCTCTGGTACGGCGGAATGCGTTCTCCAACGATCAATGGTCGATGCCAGGTGCCCAGCTTCTGCAAGCCACTTATGCTCAGGGCACAGGCTTCCGGCAGGATCCGTCCCAGCAGGTAGTCGGCAGGCGCTGCCGGTTCGAGAAGTGGCGGACTATGGACGAAGCCCTCCGGACGTTCCCGCGCGCCGCGTTCGATTATGTATGGCTGATCAACCCGCCGCCTTACGACCCGGCGCTGACGAAAGGGCTGCAGCCCATCTGGCGCAGCGGCACGAGCGTGTTGTATCGCGTCGCCGACCGGACGCCGCCCTTGGCGCCGGCGAAGGGGACTTCATGACCAGACCGGCGCTTTCGATCGTCATTCCTTGCTACAATGAGGAGGCCTGCCTTCCCGAGCTGCACCGCCGGGTTTCGGCGGCGGCGCGCGCGGCCGTGGGCGAGCGTTATGAGCTCGTGCTGGTGAATGACGGATCGCGCGACAAGAGCTGGGCCGTGATGCAGAAGCTGGGCGAAGGCGATCCCCGCCTCGTCGCGATCAATCTCTCGCGCAACCACGGCCACCAGCTGGCGCTCACCGCCGGGCTCGATCTCTGTTCGGGCGACCGGATCCTGATCATCGACGCCGACCTCCAGGATCCCCCGGAACTGCTCGGCGACATGCTCGCCGCCATGGACGCGCAGCAGGCGGACGTCGTCTACGCCGTGCGCCGCGCGCGGGCGGGGGAAACGCTGTTCAAGAAGGCGACGGCCTCGCTCTTCTATCGCTTGCTCGCACGCCTCACCGATGTCGAGATTCCGCTCGACACTGGCGACTTCCGCCTGATGAGCCGCCGCGCGCTCGACGCCCTTTTGAGCCTGCCCGAACAGGCGCGCTTCATTCGCGGCATGGTGGCGTGGATCGGCTTTCGTCAGGTGCCCTTTCCCTATGACCGGCAGGAACGCCATGCCGGCCACAGCAAATATCCCTTGTCGAAGATGCTCGCCTTCGCCTTCGACGCGGTCACCGGCTTTTCGACCGCTCCGCTGCGTTTCGCGAGCCATGCGGGCCTCGCCCTCGTCGGCGTTTCCGCGCTGCTCCTTGCTTATATCGCTTATGGCTGGCTCGCTGGAAATGCGATCCAGGGCTGGACCTCGATGATGCTGGTGGTCGTCGTCCTCGGCGCCATGCAGATGTTCGTCCTTGGCATGATCGGCGAATATCTGGGGCGCCTCTATATCGAATCGAAGCGGCGCCCGCTCTATATCGTCGCCGACGTCGTCGGGCAGGCCGGAGGCCGGCAGACGCTCGGCTATGTCGCCGAAACGATGGCGGCGAGCGAGACGCCCGGCGGCATCGGCACGCGGCCGACCGCGTAAGCCTCCAGCCCGAACAAGGCTTCGAACAGGCGATTGAGGGGCGCGGGCGGCAGCGCGTCGTCGCTGCCTTCCTTGCCCTTCAGCCGGTCCTTCACGCGAACGGCCGCGGCGAGGGGGAAGAGGATCGAGTTGAAATAGCTCATCGCGCCGAGCTTGAGGCCCGCCGCGCCGATCACCTTCGACAGGCTGCTCTTCGTGTAGCGGCGGTGATGATGGTTGGCGACATCGTGCGCGCTCCACATCCAGGGATGGGCCGGAACCGTGATGAGGATGTGTCCGCCGGGTTTCAGCTTCTTCGCGATGGAGACGAGCGCCTCGCGATCCGCCTCGACATGTTCGAGCACGTCGAGAATGGCGATGAGGTCGTAGGCGCCGTCCGCTATGCCGGGCAGATCGGGAAGCGGCGCATTGCCGATCGCCTGCCCCAGCCGCTTCGCCGCGACCGCGCGGGCATCCTCGTCTATCTCCACCGCGTCGACTGTTCCGAACTGGCGGAGCATCAGCACATTATGGCCGGTGCCGCAGCCGACCTCCAGAATGCGGGCGTCCGGGGGAAGCGCGATGCGGCGCGCGATCAGGCTTTGCAGGACACGGCGGCGGGCGCGATACCACCAGTGAAGCTCGTCCAGTTCCGCCATCCGGTCGTAGATGATGCGTTCCATCAGGCGAACACCCAGTGGCGGTTCAGCGCGAAAGTCACCAGGGGCGTAACGAACAGCATGGGAAGGATCGGCCACCAATTCGGGCCATGAAGCGGCCCCGTCAGCACCCATACGAACATACTGTTGAGCAAGAGGCTAACAAGCGAGACGATGAAGAAACGGCCGGTGGTGCGCACTGCATTGTCGCGGCTGCCATGGCCTTTGAAGCTCCACCGGCTGTGCATGACGTAACCGACGGCGACGGCGACCAGATAGGCGAGCACGTTTGCGACGAGCGGCGCGATCTTCAGCACGTCGGCCGCGAACAGATAGGCCCCGGCGCCAAGCGCGGTGACGAACCCGCCGGTGAGGCCGAAACGGATCAATTGTCCAAGGAGAGGGTCGCTACGGACCCGCGCGATAATGCTCATTCCAAATCCCGGGGCGGCTTGCCCTTTACCGATCAGCGACTAATGCCCGCTATAGGGCTTGAAAAGAGCAAAGGGGCGTGAGGCATGGAAAGCGCGGTTCAAAACTGGGCGGCACGGCATTGGCGCTGGCTCCTCGCCCTGACATGGATCGTCACGGCGGCCTTCCTTCTCCATGACCGCTGGACGATGATCCGCTGGTTCGCGCCCGTCGATACCGACGATCATATGCGCATCATGCAGGTGCGCGCCTGGCTGGCGGGCCAGGGCTGGTACGATCTGCGCCAGTACCGGATGGATCCGCCGTTCGGCGCGAACATCCACTGGTCGCGCATTCCCGATCTGCCCATCGCCGGCCTCATCCTGCTGCTGAAGCCGTTTCTCGGCGGGGCGATGGCGGAAAAGACGGCGATCTCGATCGCGCCCTTCCTGCCGATGGCGGTGACGATGACGGCGATCGCTGTCCTTTGCCGGCGCCTCCTCTCCCCTTCGGCCTTCATATTCGGCATCGTCTTCCTCCTCTGCGCCCATTCGGTGCGCGGGATGTGGATGCCGCTCCGCGTCGACCATCATGGCTGGCAGCTTGCCGCACTGAGTTTCGTAATGCTGGGGCTCGTCGACCCGAAGAAGGCGCGCGGCGGCATGACCGTAGGGCTTGCCACCGCTTTCTCCCTCGCCATCGGGCTCGAAATGCTCGTCTACCTTGCCATCGCCGGGGCGGCGATCGGATTGATGTGGGTGCGGGACGAAGCGGAAACGCCGCGCCTGGCGGCTTATGGCGCCAGCCTCGCGGGCGGGACGGCGCTCGGTTATCTGCTCTTTGCCTCCTACGCCAATCGCGCGCCCGTCTGCGATGCGCTGTCGCCGGTCTGGCTGTCGGCGATGGTCGCAGCGGGCGCGGTGTCGGTGCTGCTCGCGCTGACGATCAGGGGCAGCCTTGCGAGGCGCGTCCTCGCCGCGGGGATAGGCGGCGGCATCATCGCCATCGGTTTCGCGCTTGCCTGGCCGCATTGCCTGGGGCGGCTGGAGGGCGTGCCGCCGGAGCTTCAGAAGCTGTGGCTGGACAACGTCAAGGAAGCCCGCCCGATCTACAAGCACAGCCTGCAGTCCATCGCCATCATTGTGGTGCTGCCGGTGGCCGGCCTCATCGGTTACGCCACGATGCTTTGGCGGCTGCGTCTGGAACCGGCCCGCCTCATGCCCTGGGCCGCGCTCGCCGCCCCGGCTCTCGTCGCCGCTTTGCTCCTCCTCTGGCAAATGCGGGCCGGGGCGGCGGCGCAGCTTCTGGCCGTGCCCGGGGTTACCGCCCTCGCCCTGATCCTCATTCCGG
>DATDNN010000056.1:0-2444 GCA_036518255.1 Allosphingosinicella sp.
CGAGGCGACCGATCCTGCCGCAAGGTCCATCTGCGACATCAGCCAGCCGCCGAAGATGTCGCCATAGGGATTGGCGTCCCCCGGCATGGCGGTGACCCGGATGGCGGGCGCGCCTTCCGGCATCCGCTCATCCTGCGTACCAGTCATCAGGCCAGCATCCCCAGCGGTGCCTCAACCAGCCGCTTGAAAGCAGCCATCAGTTCGGCGCCGACCGCGCCGTCAATGGCGCGATGATCGAAGCTGCCGGTGGCGCTCATCACCGTGGCGATTTGGAGGCTGTCGTTGACGACATAAGGCCGCTTCTCGCCCGCGCCGACTGCCATGATCATGGCCTGCGGCGGGTTGATGACGGCGTCGAACTGCTTGATGCCGTACATGCCGAGGTTGGAGATGGACGCGGTGCCGCCCTGATATTCGTGGGGCTGGAGCTTGCCGTCGCGGGCGCGCAGCGCGAGATCCTTCGCTTCCTGCGCGATCCTCGACAGCGGCTTGTTCGCCACGTCGGTGATGACCGGGGTGATGAGGCCACCGTCGATCGCCACCGCCATCGAAATGTCGGCGCGGCTGTACTTCATCAGCGTATCGCCCGCGAAGGCGACATTGGCATTCGGCACTTCGGTGAGTGCGACGCCGAGCGCCTTGATGAGCAGGTCGTTCACGGACAGCTTGATGCCCCGGCTTTCGAGCCCCTTGTTAAGCTCGCCGCGCAGCTTCAGCAGGGCATCGAGGTTGCAATCCACCGTCAGGTAGAAATGCGGCACCGTCTGCTTGGATTCGGTGAGGCGGCGCGCAATGGTCTTGCGCATGTTGGAAAGCTTCACCACCTCGCCCGGAATGTTGCCGGGCAGCGCCACGGGTGCCGAGGAAATGGCGGGAGCCTGAGCGGGGGCAGCCGCCGCCGGGCGCGCCGCAATGCCGCCGGCGCCCTCGATATCGGCCTTTACGATCCGGCCGCCGGGGCCGGAGCCGGTTATGCCCGACAGATCGATACCCTTCTGCTCGGCGATGCGGCGGGCGAGCGGGCTCGCCTTCACGCGGTCGCCGCCATCGGCCTTCTGCGCGGCGGGCTGTACAAGGGGCGCGTCCTGCTTGGGAGAAGCGCCATAGCCCTTTTCCTGCGGCTCCGGAGTCGGAGCCTTGTCGGTTGCCGGCTGACCGGCGACCGTCTCGCCGCCGTCCTTCGCCACCGGTTCTTTCGCGGCGGGGGCAGAAGCTGCGGCGCTCGCATCCTCGCCCTCGGCGGCGATGATCGCGATGATCGTGCCGACCTTCACGCCGTCCGTGCCTTCCGGCACGACGAGCCTGGCGATCGTGCCCTCGTCCACCGCTTCGAACTCCATCGTCGCCTTGTCGGTTTCGATTTCGGCCAGGAGGTCGCCGGATTTGACGCTGTCCCCTTCCTTCACCAGCCATTTGGCGAGCGTGCCCTCTTCCATGGTGGGCGACAGGGCAGGCATCTTGAGTTCGATGGGCATGGAAACTGGCTTTCCTCGTCCGAAAAGTTTGGCCGTCCAAACAGCAAAGAGCCCCCTTGGGTCAAGGCTGACGCTTGCGTCAACCGCTGTTATGACGCACCTTCACGGTAAAGGAGAGGCGCTTGCGCACATATCTGGTGGTGATCGACGACAGCGCGGAAGCCCGCGTCGCCCTGCGCTTCGCCGCCCGGCGCGCCGCGCGAACCGGCGGCGCCGTCGAAATCCTCGCCTTCATCCCGCCGTCCGAATTCGTGCAATGGGGCGGCGTGCAGGCCGCGATGGAAGAAGAGGCGCGGCTCCGCGTCGAAGCCATGGTGCTTGAAGCGTCCGGGGCCATTCTGGAGGAAGCGGGTATCCAGCCCTCCCTCGTCATCAAGCAGGGCGAACCGGTGAAGGCGATCGGCGAACTGTTGAAGGAAAAGGACGTCGCCGCCCTCGTCCTCGGCGCGGCGGCGAACGGCGGCCCCGGCCCGCTCGTCACCCATTTTTCGAGCGTCGCCGCGAGCCTTCCCTGTCCGCTCTTCATCGTTCCCGGCGGGCTCGACGAAGAAGCGCTCGACCGGATCAGTTAAATCACGTGTGTTCCGGCGCAGGCCGGAACCCAGCGGCGCGGATGGAGTGACTGGGCTCCGGCCTCCGCCGGAGCACAATCACCCAAGACGGCGCGCGATCCGCGCAATCAGGGCTTCGCAGCCCGCCCGATCTTCCTCATCGAACCGCGCCGGGCTCGGGCTGTCGAGATCGAGCACTCCGATCAGCTTGCCCTCGCGGACGATCGGCACGACCAGTTCTGATGCCGAGGCGCTGTCGCAGGCGATATGCCCCGGAAAGGCGTGGACGTCCTCGACCAGCTGGGTTTCCAGCGTCGCCGCGGCACTGCCGCACACCCCTTTGCCGAACGGAATCCGGATGCAGGCCGTCTTGCCCTGGAAAGGCCCGAGCACCAGCTCGCCATCGACGTTCCGGTAG
>DATDNN010000057.1:0-4993 GCA_036518255.1 Allosphingosinicella sp.
GGTCGATCACGACCGGCTCGTGGACCTTGCCGAGCGCCGGTTTGGCAGCCTCCCGCCCGGCCAGCTCGTCCAGCCGCAGGCGGCCGCCTTTACCGGCGGCTCTAAGGTCGGGCGCGCCGCGTCGGACCAGGCCCATCTCGCGCTCGGCTTCGGTGGCCCCGCGCATCTCGACGCCGATTATTATGCCGCCCGGCTCTTCTCCGACATTGTCGGCGGCGGCATGTCCTCGCGCCTGTTCCAGCAGCTGCGCGAGGAACGCGGCCTTGCCTACAGCGTCTATGCGATGGTGCAGCCCTGGCGCGATACCGGGCTCTTTTCCGTCTATGCCGCCACCGCGCGCACCCAATCCGCCGCCGCCGCCCAGCTTATCGAAGAGGTGCTTGCGGAAGCCGCGGCCACCGTCACCGAACGCGAACTGAACCGCGTCCGCACCCAGGCGAAGGCGGGCCTCCTCATGTCGCTGGAATCGAGCTGGGGCCAGGCCAATTACGTCGCGCGCCAACTCGCCCTCCACGACCGTCTCGTCGATCCGGCGGAGGTGATCGCCGATCTGGACGCGGTCACGGTCGAAGAGGTCCGGGCGGCGGGCGCGAAAATGCTCGCGGGCCCCCGCGCCCGCGCCACCATCGGCTTTCCGGCGGTCCGCGCGGCGTGAAACTCGATACTTTGATCTGCGAGCCGTGGAGCCATTACGGCCTCATGGATTCGGGCCATGGCCGCAAGCTCGAACGCTACGGTCCCTACAGCTTCATCCGCCCGGAACCGCAGGCCATGTGGGCGCCCGCGCTCGACACATGGGATGCGGACGGCGAATTCGTGCCGGGCTCGGACGAGGAAGGCGGCGGCCGCTGGAACTTCCACCGCCCGGTGCCGCGCGAGGGCTGGGGCATGGCGTGGGAGGATGTGCGCTTCAAAAGCCACTGCACTCCCTTCCGCCACCTCGCCTTCTTTCCCGACATGGCGCCGCAATGGGCGTGGATGCGCGAGCGGCTGTCCGAAGGCAGCGAAGCGCTCAATCTCTTCGGCTATACCGGCGTCGGCACGCTGGCCATGTCCGCGGCGGGCGCCCGCCTCACCCATGTCGATGCCTCGAAGAAATCGGTGGAGGCGGGGAAGGACAATGCCCGCCTTTCGGGCATGGCCGAGCGCCCGATACGCTGGCTGGTCGACGATGCCGCCAAATTCACCGCGCGCGAGGTACGCCGGGGCCGCCGCTATGACGGCATCATCCTCGATCCCCCCAAATATGGCCGGGGGCCGGACGGCGAGATCTGGAAGCTGGAAGAGGGCCTCCCCGGCCTCATCGCCGATTGCCGCAAGCTCCTCGACGAAAACAGCCGCTTCCTCGTCCTCACCGTCTATGCGGTCCGTATGTCGGCCCTCGCTATCGGCGAACTGCTCAATCAGGCGCTCGCCGACCTCGGCGGCCGCATCGAATGCGGCGACATGGCCGTCCGCGAAGAAGCCCGCAGCCTCCTCCTACCCACCGCGATTTTCGCGCGGTGGTCGCGGGATTGAGAAGCTGACCCTCTAATCCCGCGCGGCCCGGATCGCCGCGCCTGCGACGAAAGGCGCTGCTGCCACGTAAAGCAGCGCCACGGCGGCGAGCAGCTTCCACGCGCCGCCTGCATCGCCCGCCATCAGCCCCGCGCCGAAGATCAGCACCGGCACGGCGAGCGGCAGCATCAGGAGGCCGGCGAGCGCGCTCGTGCCGCTGAGGCCGAGGGTCAGCGCGCCGACGGCGAGGGTCAGCGCAGCAAGGGCGGGCGTGCCGATCAGCAGGCCAAGCTCCAGCCGCCACAGCACGTCCGGCGGCAATTTCATCAGTGCGGCGGCGGGCAGCGCGGCGAGCATCAGCGGCGGCCCGAAGCTCAGCCAATGCCCGGCAAGCTTTGCCAGCGCCACGCCTTCCTCGCCATGGCCGCGCAGGGCGAGCTGATCGAGGACGCCCGACGCCCGGTCCGGTTCGATCAGGCGCTCCACCGGCAGCAAAGCCGCGAGCAAGGCCGCCATCCATAATGCGCCGCCGCCGGTGCGGGCGAGCAGCGGCCCGTCCGGCCCCACCGCGAAAGGAAAGAGCGTGGCGACGAGCAGGAAGAAAACCGGGGGCAGCCAGGCCCGGCCGCTGCCGAAGGCAAGACGCAGTTCGCGGATGATGAGCGCCTTCATCGCCCGAGCTCGATGAACGGCGCGCCGCCGAGCGGCAGGGGAAGGTGCGATGCGGCGAGGACGGCGCCGCCGCCCGCGCGATGCGCCGCAACCGCCGTCGCCAGCCGGTCCATCCCTTCGGCATCAAGGCCGTTGGCGGGCTCGTCCAGTAGCCAAAGCGGCACGCCGCTGGCGATCACCCGCGCAATTGCGGCCCGCTTGCGCTGGCCGGTGGAGAGCATCGCCACCGGCACGGCAGCAAGATGATCGATGCCCATCGCCGCCATGGCGGGCGCCGGATCGGCGCCGTCCAGTCCCGCCCAGAAACCGAGCGCCCGGCCAAGCGTCAGCCGCATGTCGAGCGCCAGCGCCTCGTCGGCAAGCGCGACGGCGGCCTTCCGCTCAATGAGGCCGCTGGCCGGAGCGAGCAGCCCCGCCACCATTCGGAGAAGGCTCGACTTGCCCGCGCCGTTCGGCCCACGCACCTCCAGCGCCTCGCCGTCATAGAGGCGCAGGGTCAGGCCTTCGAACAGGATGCGCCCGCCCCGCCTGCAGGCCACGTCCCAGAGCGCGAGGAGCGGCACGGGATTCTTCATTCCGCGCCGCGCTCGATCGCGTCCATGTCGGCATCGCTGAACCCGAAATGATGTCCGGCCTCGTGCACGATCACATGAGTGACGAGATCTTCCAGGCTCACGCCCGTTTCCGCCCATTCGTCTAGCAAAGGGCGGCGATAGAGGTGGATCATCGCGGGCAGCTGGCCCGAATCGAATGCCGATTGCTCGCCGATGGGCCGCCCGCTGTAGAGGCCGGACAGTTCGAACGGATCCTCGATCCCCATTTCGGAGAGCACGCCTTCGTCCGCGAACTCCTCGATCCGCAGCACCACGCCTTCTAGAAGCGCGCGGAACGGCTCCGGCAGCCGCGCGATCGCCGCATCGGCCAGCCGCTCGATCGCCGCCGCATCGGGCGCGAAGGTTTGAGGTTCGCTCATCGGCTTCGACATAGGGGCGAAGAGAGGCGCGACGCAACAATGCTGCCGGACGATGCTGCGCGCGGCCGCGGTGGAAGCGCTGCCGGGCTGGCGATATGACACTGCGCGCGCCGGGCTCGCCCGCACCTTCCGCTTCCGCGATTTCGTGCAAGGCTTCGCGTTCATGACCAGGGTAGCGCAGGCGGCCGAGCGGATGGATCATCATCCGGACTAGTCGCAAAGCTGGAATCGCGTCGACCTTCTTCTCACCACTTATGTCGCCGGCGGCGTGACGGCGCGGGACGTCGAGCTCGCAAAAGTGGTCGACACATGCGCGGCCCAGCTTGCTTCCCCGCCCTCACCCCTCTAGATGGCACAACTTCCAGAGCATGCGGAGCGGTGGCCGAGTGGTCGAAGGCGCTCGCCTGGAAAGTGAGTATACGGCAAAACCGTATCGAGGGTTCGAATCCCTCCCGCTCCGCCACTTTCCCATTCGCTGAAATTCGTCGACATCCAGATTTTCCGCACCTTCCCTCGTAGATGAGGCTGCTTGATGCTCGTCGACTTACGTTGACGTTCGCCCAAATTCGCTCCATGCTGTGGGAACGAATGAGGGAACGATTATGGGTAAGCTCACAGCGCTTCAGGTAAAGAACGCCAAGCCGGGCCGGCATGCTGATGGAAAAGGCCTTTACCTTCTGGTGAAGCCGAGCGGCGCTAAATCGTGGGTACTGCGGGTCCAGCACGGCGGGAGGCGCCGGGATTTCGGCCTCGGCTCCTTGGATGTCGTCGGCCTGCAGGAAGCACGAGAGAAAGCGCTGGAGACGAGGAAGCAGGCGAAGTCGGGGCTCGATCCCTCTCTTGAGCGGAAGAAGGCTCAACGCTCCATTCCCACCTTCGAGGAAGCTGCCGGCAAATATCACGAAGCCGTGAAGGGGAGCTGGCGCAACGAAAAACATGCCGATCAGTGGCTGACCACGTTGGAGACTTATGCCTTCCCTATCATTGGCAATACCCGCGTCGATCATATTGACGCGCCCACCATCCAATCCGTGCTCCTGCCGATCTGGCTGACCCTGCCGGAGACCGCCCGGCGCGTCCGGCAGCGGGTCGGCTCCGTTCTGGATTATGCGCATGGCCAAGGTTGGCGTGAGACTGAGACGCCGCGCAATGCGATCAACACGCTGATGAAGCGGATCAAACAGCCGCGGCGCGGGCCTGGCTTTGCAGCCATACCTTATGCCGACCTCCCGGGCCTGATGAAGACATTGAATGAAGGGCAGGCGAGTGTCGGGAGGCTGGCGCTTCAGTTCCTTATCCTCACGGCGGGACGCTCCGGCGAAGTTCGGGGCGCCAAGTGGGAAGAGATCGATTTCGAGAAGGAGCGGTGGGATATCTCTGCCGAGCGGATGAAGGCCGGCGAGGCGCATAGCGTACCGTTGCCGAAGAAGGCTGTTGAGATCCTTCGCCGGACGAAAGAGCTGACTGGCGCGAAGAAGGATCAGCCGATCTTTCCGGGCATGAAAGGGCAGCCGCTCAGCGATGCCACGCTTGCGAAGGTTCTGCGCGTGGCCGGTGGAGGAGAGTATACCGTCCACGGAATGCGTTCGGCCTTCCGGGATTGGGTGGCCGAACAGACATCCTTTCCCGGCGATTGGGCCGAGGCAGCCCTTGCGCATACGCTGCCGAACAAGGTGGAAGCTGCTTATAAACGCACCAAATTCCTCGACCAGCGCAGGCAGATGATGACGGCTTGGGCGGACTATCTTCACGGCGCATCCAACGTCCTGAAGCTCGTAGGATAGATGCAAGAGTCTTTCAGGACTGCTGTGTGAGTGACGAAGGAAAGATGGCCAAGAGTGACTGAAGACT
>DATDNN010000058.1:0-2681 GCA_036518255.1 Allosphingosinicella sp.
GACGCTTTGCTGGGGGAAGAAGGTGCTGCCGTCATAGGACGTGACGTAGCCCGTCTGGACGTCCTTCACAGCGATGCCGATATCGCCATTGAAGGATGCGCCGATCGCGCTGATGCGTTGCGCGAGCGCCCGTTCCGCAGGCGTTTCCATCGCTTCGACGGGAAGTGCCGCCTGCGCCTTGATCACGGGCTTTCCAGCAGGGGCGGCGGCCTGGGCTCCCTCCTTAGCCGAGCTCTGCGAAGCGGAAATGCCGATCAGCGCAAGAAGCGATGCCGCGGCGAAGGCCGCATTTCGTCCCATACCTATCGGATTCCGCCCTTGCCCGGTCATGATTACGAACGCCCCTTAATAAACCTGATTGTCCAGAGTGTTGCATGATAGCTTATCTGGAATGTCTGTCAGCTTAATCGGTAAACCTTCCGACGAACCGTGAATCGGGCGCGACGAACCGAGTCACATCGATTGTTGTGATAGTGTAACATATCGCTTAAGGGCGCATCTCCACTGGAGATTGCGAATGACCAAAACCGCCCTGTTTCTGGCCACCACCTTCCTCACCCTGGCGCCCGCGTCCGCGCAGGACGCGCCGGTGACGACACCCCAGAAAGACGATTTCCACGAGGCTCAGCCGGAGGACATCGTCGTCACCGCTGATTATGTGCGCGACCTCAGCATCCTTCAGGGCACCGAAGCGCTGAGCGGCGAGGCGCTGACCCGCGATGTCCGCCCGCAGATCGGCGACACGCTGGCCAAGTTGCCGGGCGTTTCCGCCACCTCCTTCAGCCCTGGCGCATCGCGCCCGGTACTGCGCGGCTTTTCCGGCGAGCGCGTGCGGGTGCTGACCGACGGCATCGGTTCCATCGATGTGTCGAACACGTCGGCCGACCATGCCGTAACCATCGACCCGCTGACCGCCGACCGCATCGAGGTTCTGCACGGGCCCGCCGTCCTGCTGTTCGGCAGCCAGGCGATCGGCGGCGCGGTGAACGTGTTCGACAAGCGCATTCCGAGGAAGGTGCCGGACGAGGCCTTCCACGCCGACGGTATCGCCACCTACGGCTCTGCCGCGAACGAGCGGAGCATCGGCGGCGCGGTGGACGTGCCGCTGGGCGGCGGCTTCGTCGCCCATGTCGACGGCAGCCACCGCAAGACCGACGATGTGGAAGTGGGCGGCTACGTTCTGTCGCCGGCGCTACGTGCCGAAGAACTGGCGCGCGCGGCGGATGAAGAGGCGGCGGGCAACCTTGATGCGGCCGCCGAGGCGCGGGCCAATGCGGCCTTGAAGGGCCGCGTGCGGAATAGTGCGACGAAGACCACGACTTATGGCGGCGGTCTCGCCTTCATTCGCGACGGAGGCAATATCGGCTTTTCCGTCAGCCGCTATGAAAGCGATTATGGCGTGCCGGCGCGGCCGGGCGGCGGCGAGGAGGATGTGACCATCGGTCTCCGCCAGACCCGCGCCGATCTGCGCACCGAAGTGAATATCGGCGGGCTGGTCGACAAGCTGCGCGCCCGCGTGGGCTTCGCCGATTATCAGCACACCGAATATGAAGGCGATGCCGTTGGCACGACCTTCCTGACCCAAGGCGTGGAAGGACGGCTCGAAGCCGTGCAGGCCGATCGCGGCGGATGGCGCGGCGTGACCGGCATGCAATTTTACAGCCGCGATTTCGACGCGGTGGGTGAGGAGGCTTTCCTGCCGCACAATTTGAGCAGCCAGATCGGCCTGTTCACCCTGCAGGAACTGGATCTCGGGCCGTGGAGCCTGGAAGGCGCGGCGCGCTACGAGCGGAGCAGCGTCGTGTCGCGTCCTGTGGGTTTCGACCGCGATTTCAACGCCTTTTCGGCGGCGGCGGGCCTTTCCTACGACATCGCGCCGCAAGTGAAGGTTGGCTTCAGCCTCTCGCGGGCCGAGCGTGCGCCTTCAGCGGAGGAATTGCTGTCGAACGGTCCGCACGTGGCGACCCAGGCGTTCGAGGTCGGCAATCCCGATCTTCGTACCGAAAAGAGCTGGGGCGCCGACCTTTATCTGCGCGGTCAGGCACGCGGCTATCGCTTTGCGCTGAGCCTCTACGGCAATCGCTTCAATGACTATATCTATGAAGCGCAAACGGGCGCGGAGCAGGACGGCCTGCCGGTGTTCCGCTACGAGCAGCGCGACGCGACCTATTACGGCGCGGAAGCGGAGCTATCCGCGCCCCTCGCGACTGCGGGCGGTTTCAAGTTCGTGGCCGATGCGGTGGCCGATTATACCCGTGCCAAGATCAAGGGCGGCGGCAATGTGCCGCGCATCCCGCCGCTCCGCCTGCTGGGCGGGCTTGAGGCGCAATCGGACGCGCTGGACGGCCGGGTCGAGGTCGAATGGACGGCGGACCAGAACAAGATCGCCGCCTTCGAGACGCCGACGGAAGGCTTCACGCTCGTCAACGCATCGGTGAGCTGGCGTCCCTGGGGCCGCGACCGCAATGTGAGCTTTATCCTGTCCGCCGACAACATCTTCAACGTCGAGGCGCGGCGCCATGCATCTTTCACGAAGGATTATGTGCCACTGGCGGGGCGCGATCTGCGGGCGAGCGTTCGGGTGAGCTTCTAAACGGGATTGGTGTGCTCCTGCGAAAGCAGGAGCCCAATTTTACGGAATGGCGCCGCTGGGCTCCTGCTTTCGCAGGAGCACAAGGAAA
>DATDNN010000059.1:0-4539 GCA_036518255.1 Allosphingosinicella sp.
GCCAGGCGGGCGTTGCGGGCATGCCTGGCCGTGTAGCGGGGAAGCGCGCCTTTCGAAACCCTCTCCCCTTGAGGGGAATGGGGAGGGGGGATCTACGGCGTAGAATGCGGCTCTTCCTGAGACATCACCCCCACCCAACCCTCCCCCATCGAGGGGGAGGGCTATACTCTGGAGATGCGGCGGAATAGGAAGCGGCTTCATGACCGAACTCGACATCGTGCCGGACAGCGAACGCAGGGGACTGATCGGCGCATTGCCGGCCTCCTGGCGGGCCTATGCCTCCCTGATGCGGCTCGACCGGCCCATTGGCGTCTGGCTGCTCTTCTGGCCGGGCGCCTGGGCTATCGCGCTTGCGGGGCTTGGGCAAAGGGGGGGGGCGCTCATCCTGTGGTTTGCCCTCGGCGCCTTCGCGATGCGGAGCGCGGGCTGCGTTTACAACGACATTGTCGATCGCAATCTCGACGCGCGGGTGGAGCGGACCAGGCTCCGTCCGTTGGCGAGCGGCCGGGTGTCGCTGAAGAGTGCCTGGATATTGCTCGTGGCCTTGAGCCTAATCGGGCTCGTCGTGCTGCTGCAACTGCGCCCCCTGGCGCAGATCGTCGCGCTCGCCAGTCTGGCGCTGGTCGCCGCCTATCCGTTCATGAAACGGATCACCTGGTGGCCGCAGGCCTGGCTCGGCCTCGTCTTCTCCTGGGCGGCGATCACCGGCTGGCCGGCTGTGACCGGGCGCCTCGATCCGGCGGGGCTGCTGCTTTACGCGGGATCGATCTTCTGGGTGATCGGATATGACACGATCTACGCCTTGCAGGATCGCGAGGACGACGCGCTGGTCGGCGTCAAATCCTCGGCCCGCGCGCTGGGCAATCGTGCGCGGGAGGGCGTGGCGCTCTTCTACATCCTCGCCCTGCTGCTGTGGGGGGGAGCCTTCTGGCAGGTGCGGCCGCATGCGCTGGCGCTGGCCGCGCTCGCCCCCATGGCGCTGCATCTTGGCTGGCAAGTCGTCACCTTGAAGCCGGACGATGGCGCCGATGCGCTCGCCAAGTTCCGGTCCAACCGTTTCGCAGGGTTCGTCCTGTTTCTCGCTTGTCTGACAGTGGGTTTGTCGGCCTGAGGCTTCCCCTTTCGGCGCGGCGGGGTTAAGCGCCGGACATGCTCAATGTGAAGGAAGCCGAAGCGCGGGCCGCGGCGCTGGTCGAAGCGGCGATGAAGGCCGGGGCGGATGCCGCCGACGTCCTCTATGCGGGCGAAGGCTCGACGGGTGTTCAGGTGCGGCTCGGCGCGCTTGAGGATGTGGAGCGGTCGGAAGGCGAGACGATCGGCCTCCGCTTCTTCACCGGCCGCAAGTCGGCGACCATTTCCTCCTCCGATCTTTCGGACGAAGCGCTTGGCATGCTGGTCGAGCGCGCTGCGGCGATGGCGCGCGAGGCGCCCGACGATCCCTATGCGGGCCTCGCGCCCGAGGACAGGGTGCTGAAAGGCGCGGCGCCCGATGTCGAGGGCGACGATGGACTGGATCCGGCGCCCGCCGCACTGAAAGAGCGGGCGCTCGCGGTCGAGGATGCGGCGCGCGCCGTCGCGGGCGTCACCAACAGCGAGGGAGCGGGCGTCAGCGCCGGGCGGACCGTGATCGCGCTCGCAACCAGCCATGGCTTCTGCCGGGGCTATTCGACGAGCGGCTACAGCGCTTCGGCAAGCGTGATCGCGGGAAGCGGTGCGCACATGCAGCGCGATTATGAGAGCCACAGCACGCGCCACTATGCCGATCTCGACGATCCGGAGACGATCGGGCGCAAGGCTGGCGAGCGCGCGGTGCGGCGGCTGGAACCAGGCAGGCTGGCGAGCGGCGTGATGCCGGTGCTGTTCGATCCGCGTATCGGCGGCAGCCTGGTCGGGCATCTCATTGGCGCGATGAGCGGTTCGGCGATCGCGCGGCAGACCAGCTTCCTCCTCGGCCGGGAGGAAGAAGCGCTCTTTCCCGAGGCGATCCGGATCACCGACTATCCGCTTCGCAAGCGCGGGCTGCGGTCCAAACCCTTCGATGGCGAGGGCCTTCCGACGGCGACGCGCGATCTGGTTGCGAACGGACGCGTCACCGGCTGGCTGATGAACAGCGCCGCGGCGCGCCAGCTCGGCCTCGAACCGACAGGTCACGCGACGCGCGGCGTAGGGGGCAGCCCCGGCATATCGGCGACGAACGTGACGCTGCTGCCCGGGGCCGTATCGCCCGAGGAACTGATGGGCGACATCGCGCTCGGCCTCTACGTCACGGAACTGATTGGGCAGGGCGTCAACACCGTCACCGGCGACTATAGCCGCGGCGCGACGGGCTTCATCATCGAAAATGGCAGGATCACGCGGCCGGTGGAGGAGATCACCATCGCCGGCAACCTCATCGACATGTACCGGACGCTCGCCGCCGCGAACGATCTCGAATATCGCCGCGCGACCAACGTGCCGACGCTGCGGATCGATGGGATGACGGTGGCGGGGGCCTGATTCCGTCCCTTACGCCGGACTGAAAGAGCCGAGCTTCGGCACGCCGAGTCGCGGAATTTCGATCTTCGGACAGCGGTCCATCACAACCTTCAGCCCCGCCGCTTCGGCGCGTTCCGCCGCTTCCGCGTTGACGACGCCGAGCTGCATCCAGACGGCCTTGGCGCCGGCCGCGATCGCTTCGTCCACCGCTTCGCCCGCCGCTTGCGGCCTGCGAAAGATGTCGACGAGATCGATCGGCTCGCCGATCTGGGAAAGTTCGCGCCACACATATTCGCCGTGAATATGCTCGCCGGTGATCTGCGGATTGACGGGAAAGACGCGGTAGCCGCGATCCTGGAGGAACTTCATCACGCCGTAGCTCGGCCTGTCCGGGCGGTCCGACGCACCGATCATGGCGATTGTGCGGGTGCTGGCGAGCAGTTCGGCAATGTCTTCATCGCGGGTGAGGGGCATGGCTGGTCCTTCCTCCTTGGGCCTCACTGCAACGGTCAGCGGGCTTTCGGGTTCATCTTTTTCAAAAGCTCCCCGGCAATAGCGTAGAAAGGCTGCCCCGCCTCGCCCCCGGTCGCCGCCGGGGGCAGACCCGCGTCGGATGCCTCGCGAATTTCCATGGTGAGCGGAATGCGGCCGAGGAAGTCGAGCCCCATGGCGTGCGCCGCCTTTTCCGCGCCCCCAGCGCCGAAGGGATCAGACACCTCGCCGCAATGCGGGCAGGCATAGCCCGCCATATTTTCGACGAGGCCGAGGATCGGTACGTCCATCTTCCGAAAGAGGTCGATGGCGCGGGCGGCGTCGATCAGGGCGAGATCCTGCGGGGTCGAAACGATCACCGCGCCGGCGGGCTTCCATTTCTGCATCAGCGAGAGCTGGACGTCGCCCGTTCCGGGCGGAAGATCGATCACGAGAATCTCGGTATCGCCCCAATCGCCATCGATCAGCTGCCCCAGCGCATTGGCGGCCATCGGGCCTCGCCAGGCGAGCGCGCTCTGCTTGTCGACGAGCTGGCCGATGGAGAGCATGCGGACGCCGTGCGCCTCCACCGGAATCATTTTCTTCTCGACCGCTTCCGGCCGCTCCTCATTGCCCATGATGCGGGGCTGCGAGGGGCCGTAAATGTCGGCATCGACAAGGCCCACCTTCTTGCCCGACCGGGCGAGCGCGATGGCGAGATTCGCCGACACGGTGGATTTGCCGACGCCGCCCTTGCCGCTGCCCACCGCGAGGATGAAGCGTTCGGCCTTCTCGGCGGTGCGGGCGATGCGAACCTCCTCGACGCCCGGCAGGCGGCCGAGCGCGGCGCGGATCCTGTCCTCGAGTTCGCGTCCCTGCGCGATCGAGAGGCCGGTGGCGTCGAGGACGAGGCTCGCGATACCGCCTGCAAGGCGAGGCGCGGCGATGCGCCCGCTGTCGGAAAGCGCCTTGCCCGACGGGTCGGCGATGCCGCGAAGGGCGGCGGTGAAATCGTCCATATTTGCAGTCATATCCTGCCCGATAATCTTCCCGCGCTGGGATGCCACTGTTTTTCCGCGAAAGGCGTTCCTATAAAGGCTCCATGACCAGATTTTTCGGGTGGGGCGCCCGCCTTGGCGCCATGATGAGCGGAAACAGGGGCGGCCCCTGGGGCTCCGGCGGAGACGACGGCGGCAGCGGCGGCAGCGGGGACGGTCCCCCGCGCAATCCCTGGGGCTCGCCCAAGCGTCCGCGCTCCGAAGGCCTCGGCAACGTCACGTCGCTCGACGATTTCCTGAAGAAAAGCCGGGAACGGTTCAGCGGCCGTTTTCCCGATCAGGAAGGAAAGCCTTATTGGCTCTATGGTCTCGCGGCCTTCCTGGTGCTCTGGGTGATCTTCACCTCGATGCACCGCATCGGGCCGCAGGAGCGCGGCGTTATCACCCGCTTCGGCGCCTATGCGGGGACACTCGGACCGGGCATCGGCCTGTCGCTGCCCGCGCCTATCGACCGGGTGCAGAAGGTGGATGTGGAAGAAATCCGGACGATCGATATCGGATCGACCAACCCCAATCAGGAAAATCTGATCCTGAC
>DATDNN010000060.1:0-2542 GCA_036518255.1 Allosphingosinicella sp.
TATCCCTCTCCCGCGAGCGGGAGAGGGGAACTAGCGCAAAGCCTGCGCCACCAATTTATGCAGCTTGGAATGGAGCTGGTCGTTGGCCGCCAGCACCTGCCCCGTTTCCTGTGCGCGGTCGGCGCCCTTGAAATCGGAAACGAAGCCGCCCGCCTCGCGCACCATCAGGATGCCCGCGGCGGTATCCCAGGGCTTCAGCCCCTCTTCCCAGAAACCGTCGAACCGCCCTGCCGCGACCCAGGCGAGGTCGAGCGCGGCGGAACCGAAACGGCGGATGCCCGCCACTTCCGGCGCGACGGCCTGAAGGATCGCGGTCCAGCGGCCAAGATCGCCATGGCCGAAGAAGGGCACGCCGGTCGCGATCAGTGCATCGGCAAGGTCGCGGCGGGCCGAGACGCGCAAGCGACGGTCCTGAAGCCAGGCGCCCCTGCCCTTTTCCGCCCAGAAGCTTTCGTCGGTGAGCGGCTGGTAGACGAGGCCCTGCGTTATGCCGGCGCGCGGTTCTTCCACCGCGATGGAGATGGCGAAGTGCGGGATGCCGTGAAGGAAGTTCGAGGTGCCGTCCAAGGGATCGACGATCCAGCGCGGCTTCGACGGATCGCCCTCGATCACGCCGCCTTCTTCGAGAACCAGCCCCCAATCCGGCCGGGCGTGGCGCAATTCCTCGACGATGGTCTGCTCGGCGCGCTTGTCGGCCATGGACACGAAGTCCGCCGGCCCCTTGCGGCTGACCTGAAGCTGCTCCACCTCGCCGAAATCGCGGCGCAGGCGCGGCGCGGCCTTGCGCGCGGCGCGCTGCATGACGGTGATAAGGCCGGAATGAGAAACCATGGCGCTTCCTTTACCCCTCTCCCCTTCAGGGGAGAGGCTGGGAGAGGGGGAGTCGGGGCCAGGCCTGGTGTCAGTGAATAGGCACTGCCCCTCTCCCCAACCCTCTCCCCTGAAGGGGAGAGGGAGTTAAGATCAGTCCGCCCTGCGGACGTAGGTCTGCTCGTATACGTCGACGACGATCCGGGTGCCGCTTTCGATATGCGGCGGCACCATGATGCGGACGCCATTGTCGAGGATCGCGGGCTTGTAGGAAGACGAAGCCGTCTGGCCTTTCACCACCGCGTCGGCCTCGACGATCGTCGCTTCGATCGTGTCGGGCAGCTGCACGCTGATCGGCTCTTCGTCGTAAAGCTCCATCAGCACGTCCATGCCGTCCTGAAGGAAGGCGGCGGCGTCGCCGAGGAGGTCGCGCGGCAGGCTGATCTGTTCGTAGGTTTCCTTGTCCATGAAGACGAGCGTGTCGCCTTCGGGATACAGGAACTGGAAATCCTTGGTGTCGAGGCGCACGCGCTCCACCGTCTCGGCCGAACGGAAGCGAACATTGTTCTTGCGGCCGTCGCGCAGGTTCTTGAGCTCGACCTGCATATAGGCGCCGCCCTTGCCCGGCTGCGTGTGCTGAATCTTGACGGCGCGCCAGATGCCGCCTTCATATTCGATGATGTTGCCGGGACGAATGTCCACGCCGCTGATCTTCATGCCTGTCTCACAAGTTGGAAAAGAGCCGGACGGGCCTTTAGCGGGCCGTGCGCCTTCCGGCAAGCAGCGGGTAAGGATTGATCGGCCTGCCCTGATACCAGCTTTCGCCGGGTTCCATCCGGCTGATCGCGAAATGGAGGTGCGGCCCGTCGGGCGACGCATTGCCGCTCGATCCGACGAAGCCGATCGGCGTGCCTCGCGCCACCTCCTGCCCTTCGCGGAGGCCCGGCGCATAACGGTCGAGGTGGGCGTAATAATAGACCCATTTGCCGTCCGGCGAACGCACATAGGTGGTGACGCCCCCGCCGCCTTCGCTGAAATAGAGTTTCTCGACGCGGCCCGGCGCCGCCGCGACGACCGGCGTCCCGCGCGGCGCCATGATGTCGATGGCATCGTGCACCCGCTCGCCCCCGGCGCGGGCCTGGCTGAAGGTATCTGCAAGTTGCTCCGGTCGCACTCCGGCCACGGGAATGGCGAGGCCTGTCGGCCCGATCTCCAGCGCTTTCATCGCTTCAGGCTGCGGCGCCTGCACGCGTGCAGCCGGGGGCTCCTGCACGTTCTGCCCGCCATTTCCGTAAGCGCCGATCCAGAACAGGCTGGTTCCCGCGCCCACCACGGCGGCCGTCAGGATGTTCGATCCAAAGAGAGCAACCTTTCCCAAAGCAGGGTTCCCGTCGTTGTTCGCACGAAACAACGCGCGGGCTGCAACTTCTTTCCGCCCGGCGCCGTTCGCCCGATATGAAGCGAGGCATTATCCGTATCGGCTGCTCGGGCTGGAATTACCGGCACTGGCGCGGACTCTTCTATCCGGAGAAGATGGCGGTGAAGGACTGGTTCGCCTTCTATGCCGAACATTTCGACACGGTGGAGATCAACAACAGCTTCTATCGCCTGCCTTCGCCCGAGACTTTCGACAAATGGCGCAACCAAGCGCCGGAGGGCTTTTGCTACGCGGTGAAGGCGAACCGCTTTCTCGCCCAGGCCAAGAAGCTGAAGGACGGCGCGGAAATGCTGG
>DATDNN010000061.1:0-4268 GCA_036518255.1 Allosphingosinicella sp.
ATCACTAAAAATGAGCCGCTGAAAAACTATCTGGCCGCAATGGAAGCTGATTGGCTTGCCTATCTTTCGAATGCCAAACGCTGGCCGGCCCTCATCGACTATGCAATGGATCGGGCCATGCTCATATTGAGTAAGGCGCAGGCCGAACCGAACTCAGCCCGGCAATCTTGACGCGTCGCGCTATTCATAAAATGCATTGAAGGCCGCCCGTTGGTAGGACGGAGCGGCCCTCAGATTGCAAAATGAACAAAGAGGCTTTGGTCCTCTAGAAACGAAAGCCCAAGGTCGCGGCGACCTGGTGGCGTTCGGCGCCTGCTTCGTAGTTTGAATAGCGATATTCGACGCCTGCATAGCTGTTGCCGCCGAGCGCAAGCTGGCCGCCTATGCCGGCGCGGATGCCGTCCTGATTGGAGGAGCCGGCCACTTCGATATCGCCGGCGATCAAATGTTCGCGCACCCGCTGGTTGGTGTAGCCGATCTTTCCATAGAGATTGACGCGGCCGGAAAGCGCCGTGGTAATCCGCCCGCCGGCATACAGGTCGCGGCCGAGGGAAATGTCGTCAATGAAGCTCGTGCCTTCCACATGCACGTCACCTGAACTGTCGCTGACTTCAGCATCCAGGCCGAGCGACACATTGGATCCGACCGCAAAGTCGTAGCCGAGACCGATACCGTAGGTGACGCCATCGAGGTGATTGTCGACCGCCCTGATACCCGTGCCAGGATCGAACCTGTCATAGGCGATGATGCCTTCCACGCGGGGACCGGTGATATCGGCGGCGAGAGCGGGAGCTGCGGCAGTCGAAGCGGCAATAAGGCCAAGATAAGCCAATTTCATTTCATGTCCTTCCAGCATAAGCTCTGAAGTTTTCTGCTCGCGCGCGGCGAAAAACAAATAGAGCGTTACGTTATTTCACTCGATTATTGCCGCTCGCTTCCCCTGCTAAGAAGCGGCAGGGGCCGAATATACGGCTTGAGATTGCTGGAACATGAATGTTTCTGGGACGAAATTAAATGAGGTTGGTGCGCGTGGTTCAGCCCTGCAATCTTAGCGCCACGTCGCTCATGAAGCGCGCATCGTCGCCCTTGGCGAGCCATTCCGCCTCGCCCGCAATGGCGCCGAGCATGTCCGACAGATCGTCCATCTCCGCCTTGGCATAATTGCCGAGCACATGGCCGGTCACCCGGTCCTTGTGGCCTGGATGGCCGATGCCGATCCGAACGCGGCGGAAAGGGTTGCCGATATGCTGTTCGGTGGAGCGCAGGCCATTGTGGCCCGCCGTGCCGCCGCCCGTTTTCACCTTTACCTTGAAAGGTGGGAGGTCGAGTTCATCGTGGAAGACGGTGACGTCGCCCACCTCGGCCTTGAAGAAGCGCATCGCTTCGCCGATCGCCTGGCCGCTCTTGTTCATGAAAGTGGCGGGTTTCAGGAGCAGGATGCGCTCGCCCGCGATACGGCCCTGCTGGGCCCAGCCCTGGAAGGCTTTTTTTGGCGGCTCGAAGCCGTGGACTTCGGCGATGGTGTCGATCGCCATGAAACCCACATTGTGCCGGTGCAGCGCATATTGCGCGCCCGGATTGCCGAGGCCGACCCAGATTTGCATGGTTTCAACTGGCTCAAACAGCAGTTCGGCGGAAGCCGGAATCTCATGTGCGAGATCCTGCTTCCGCCGGAACGACTTTAGAAACCGGAAAAGGCTCAGGCTTCGCCCGCCTCTTCGCCGCCTTCGGCTTCGGCGCCCTCGGCGGACTTCATGCCCGACGGAGCGACGACGGTGGCGATGGTGAAGTCGCGATCGGTGATCGCGGGCTTCGCGCCCTTCGGCAGCGTCACGGCCGAAATGTGGATCGAGGCGCCGACGTCATAGCCGGTGAGGTCCACGACCACATCGTCGGGGATCTCGGCCGCGTCGCAGACCAGTTCGATTTCGTGGCGGACGACGTTGAGCACGCCGCCGCGCTTGATGCCGGGGGCTTTCTCTTCGTTGATGAAGCGCACGGGCACTTCGACGGTAACCGTCGAGTGTTCGCCGATGCGGTAGAAGTCGACATGCAGCGGCCGGTCGGTGACCGGGTGGAACTGGACGTCCTTCGGAAGCGTGCGGGTGGCCTTGCCGCCCACGTCGATCATCACGACCGTGTTCATGAAGTGACCGGTGGAAAGCGCCTTCACCAGCGCCTTTTCCTCGACGTGGATCGAGACGGGATCTTCCTTGTTGCCGTAGATAACGGCGGGGACGCGGCCTTCACGACGCATGGCACGGGAGGCTCCCTTGCCAGCCCGTTCGCGCGTCTCGGCCGACAGCGTAAGCTGTTCGCTCATGTGCATGCCTTTCGAAACAGATTGATAAATTCCCCGCCACGCCTCCAGGGATGACCATGGCAAAGGAAGCGGCGCCTATAGGGGAGGGGGCGCGGGAAGGCAAGGTTGATCCACTAACGTCACCCCGGCGGAAGCCGGTGTCTCGGGACTAAAGAGGCGCGATGTTCGTCACGAGATTCCGGCCTTCGCCGGAATGACGCAGGGGGGCTGAGGCGCGCTACTGCACCCGCACCGCCTTCAGCCCCTTGGCCTCCAGCATCTTCTGCACCGAATCCGCGCCCGCAAGATGGCCGGCGCCGACGGCCACCATCACCGTGCCCGGTTGATCGAGCCGCGCATCGAGCCATTCGGCCCATTTCGCATTGCGGCGCTTCATCAGCACGTCCCGCAATTCGGGCGAAAGCGCGGTTTCGTCGTCGAAGGTGCGCGCGATCGCGTCGACATCGCCCCTCGCCCAGGCGTCCAGCATCGCCTGGAACTGCGCCTTGGCCGCCGCCGGGTCGTCGAGCGTGCTCATGAGGATCAGCCGCTGCGCATCTTCCGACAAGGTGTCGAAGAAGCCCAGCTGCTGCTCCACCGTCTCCAGCGCATCCAGTTTCTTGCCGTCCGCCTTATAGGCCGCTTGCAGGCTTTCCTCGGCGCCGAGCTTCGGATCCAGGCCCAGATCCTTGAAGGAGCCGGAGAGGATGGCGAGCGCCGCCGCCCAGGTTTCCATCTTGTCGAGCGCCCCGGCCGGAATGCCGATCCGCGTCATCGCCTCGGCCAGCGCCTCCCGCTTTTCCGGCGGCACGCGCTCGGCGAGCGGCGGCAGGCCGGGCGAGAGGGCCAGCTTCATCATCGTCTGCGCGCTCGCCATCGGATCGTCCTGCACGATCTCCATGACCAGCGTGTCGGACGCCTTGATCGCCTTCTCCAGCGCGGGCGTCCGCCATTTGAGGCCTTCGGGCAGAAGGTGGATCGTCCCGAACAGGTAGATGGTCGTGTCCGCATCCGCGAGCTTCCACAAGGCGGGCTTGGCTTCAGTCGGCGCCTGCGCGGTGGAGGCGGTGCAGGCGGCCAGCGCCATGGCAATTCCGCACGCCGTCAGGCGCAGCGTCCGGCGGATCGGTTGTGAAACCACGAATCTCTCCTCGTTTCCTTGACCGCACCATGCCCGATGCGCCAAAGCGATGCGATCCCATTGTTGCAGATGCGAAGGCTTTACCGTTGGGCGACAGCAAGCCACTCAGCTTCCAGAAACTCATTCTGACGCTTCACGATTATTGGAGCGCGCAGGGCTGCGTCATCCTTCAGCCCTATGACATGGAAATGGGCGCGGGCACCTTCCACCCGGCGACCACCCTTCGCGCCCTCGGCCCCAAGCCCTGGAAGGCTGCCTATGTCCAGCCTTCGCGCCGCCCGACCGACGGCCGCTATGGCGACAATCCGAACCGGCTCGGCCATTATTACCAATATCAGGTGGTGCTGAAGCCGAGCCCGCCGGACCTCCAGCAGCTCTATCTCGGCAGCCTCGCCGCCATCGGCATCGATTTCACCAAACACGATATCCGCTTCGTCGAGGACGATTGGGAAAGCCCGACGCTTGGCGCCTGGGGCCTCGGCTGGGAAGTTTGGTGCGACGGCATGGAGGTGACGCAATTCACCTATTTCCAGCAGGTCGGCGGCTATGATTGCAAGCCGGTGACGGGCGAGCTCACCTACGGCCTCGAACGCCTCGCCATGTATATTCAGGGCGTCGACAACGTCTACGATCTCGCCTTCAACGACGAGGGCGTGACCTACGGCGACATCTTCCACGAAAATGAGGTCGAATTCAGCGCCTACCATTTCGAAGTCGCCGACACGGACAGCCTATTCCGCCGCTTCAAGGACGCCGCCGAGGAATGCAATCGCTGCATCGAGGCAAGGCTGCCGCTTCCCGCCTATGACCAGGCGATCAAGGCGA
>DATDNN010000062.1:0-7723 GCA_036518255.1 Allosphingosinicella sp.
GAGCGGCACGAGGGCGGCTATTATATCCGTCTGCTTGCCCGCGACTTTCCGGGCACGGCCGCGGCAATCGCGACGCGATTGGCCGAACAGAAGATATCGATCGAATCCATCGTGCAGCGTCATCCCAACGGCATCGCGCCGCAGGGCAATGGCAAGGCGGTGCCGGTGCCGGTCATCCTGATCACCTATGCCACCCATGAGGACGCGGTACGGCGCGCGCTGGACGCCGTGCAGCGTGACAAGGTGATCAGTGGCCGACCGCAGGTGATACGGATCGAGAAGAACTGACGCGGTTCGAACGAACCGTGTTGCCGGGAATTGATGCGGGCAGGTGTCCGCTGCGAACGTTTTGAAGGAGCGAGCCAATGTCGAGCCACATTTCAGTCCCCCCGCAATTGCTGCTCGAGCGCATTCTGACCCTTGAGCTGGTGCGGGTGACGGAGCGGGCGGCCGTGTCGGCGGCGCGGTTGCGCGGTCACGGTAACGAAAAGGCCGCCGACCAGGCCGCCGTCGATGCGATGCGGCGTGAACTCAACAAGCTGCCGATCGAAGGCACGATCGTGATCGGCGAGGGCGAACGCGACGAAGCGCCGATGCTCTATATCGGCGAAAAGGTGGGCGCGGCGCGGGGCACCGGCCCCCGCATCGACATCGCGCTCGATCCCCTCGAAGGCACGACTATCACCGCCAAGGCTGGTCCCAATGCGCTCGCCGTTCTCGCCATCGCCGAACAGGGCGGGCTCCTGAACGCACCCGACGTCTACATGGATAAGATCGCCATCGGCCCGGGCTATCCGGAAGGTACGATCGACCTCGCCAAATCGCCGACGGACAATATCAAGGCTCTCGCCGCCGCCAAGGGCGTCGCGCCGTCCGACATCATCGCCTGCGTCCTCGATCGGCCGCGCCATGAAAAGCTGATCGCCGAGCTGCGTGCGCTCGGCTGCGGCATCACCCTCATCCCGGACGGCGACGTCGCGGGCGTGATCGCCGTTACCGATCCCGACACCACGATCGACATTTATATGGGCCAGGGCGGGGCGCCCGAAGGCGTGCTGGCGGCAGCGGCGCTCCGCTGCGTCGGCGGGCAGTTCCAGGGCCGCCTCGTCTTCCGCAACGACGACGAACGCGCCCGCGCGGGCCGCTGGGGCGTCGAGGATCTCGACCGCATCTATCACCTTGAGGATCTTGCCACGGGCGACGTGATCTTCGCCGCGACCGGCGTGACCGACGGATCGCTGCTCGAAGGCGTGAAGCGCCGCAAGGACTGCATCACCACCGAAAGCGTCGTGATGCGGGCCAGCACCGGCACGGTGCGCTGGGTGAAGGGCGAGCATCGCCACGAACCCGGCCAGCATTGTTGAGCGGTCAATCGATCCGCCACCTTGTGCTCCGGCGAAGGCCGGAGCCCAGTTTCGCTATTCCGTGCCGCTGGGCTCCGGCCTTCGCCGGAGCACAAAGTAGTCCACGCCGACATACTTGATTGGGCTTTTCCACAGCTTTGCGGCGAACCGGATTCCCCTCTTCGCCGCAATGCCGTAGATAGCGGACGTGAACCTTCGCCCCGCCCCTTCCGACTTCACACATGTCTGCGGCGTCTCCCGCTCGATCCTGGGGCAGCCATGGCGGTGGCGTGGCACGGCTGGCGACGCGCTTGATGACAGCTTCATGCCCGACGATCTGGTCGCGCAGCTGCTCCTCGCGCGTGGCGTTCCCCGGGATGATCTGGAGCGGCACCGCGCGCCTACGATCCGCGCCTTCATGCCGGATCCTTCCATCTTCCGCGACATGGACAAGGCGGCGGAGCGGCTGGCCGATGCGGTGGAGGCGCGGGAAGCCGTCACCATCTTCGGCGACTACGATGTCGATGGCGCAACCTCTGCCGCGCTTCTCATCCGCCTGCTCCACGATCTCAGCTGCGCGCCAGAGGCCTATATCCCCGACCGCTTGATGGAAGGCTATGGTCCCTCCGGCGAGGCGCTGGTGCGGATCGCCAAAGGCGGGGCGAAGCTGATCGTCACCGTCGATTGCGGCGCCCAGGCGTTCGAGGCGCTGGAAATGGCGCGGGAAGCGGGCGTCGACGTGATCGTCGTCGATCATCACAAATGCGCCAGCGCCCTCCCGGTGGCGCATGCGCTGGTCAATCCCAACCGGCTCGACGAGGAGGCCGAAGCCGCCGCTCACGGCCACCTCGCCGCGGTGGGGGTCGCCTTCCTTCTCGCCGCCGCCACCGTGCGCGTCCTGCGCGGCCGGGGCTATTTCGCGACCCGGCCGGAGCCCCGCCTGGTCGATCTGCTCGATATCGTCGCCTTGGGCACCGTCGCCGACGTTGCGCAGCTGAAGGGCCTCAATCGCGCGTTCGTGACGCAGGGCCTCAAGGTGATGGCGAACCGCCGCAATGTCGGCCTTGCAGCCCTTATCGGCGTGTCGCGCCTCGACCGGGCGCCGACCTGCACCGATCTCGGCTTCGCGCTTGGCCCACGGATCAATGCGGGCGGGCGGGTCGGCAAATCCGATCTCGGCGTTCGCCTGCTCACCACCGAAGATCCCAATGAAGCGCGGATGCTGGCCGAGGAACTTGAGCGCTACAATCAGGAACGCCGCGCCATCGAGATGCTGGTGTGTGAGGCAGCCGAGGCAGCGGCGGCAGGCCAGGGCAATCGCGCGGTAGCTCTCGTCTCCGGGAACGGCTGGCATCCGGGCGTGATCGGCATCGTCGCCGGGCGTCTCAAGGAAAAGCTCGGCCGTCCGGCCATCGTCATCGCACTCGACGAACAGGGGATCGGCAAAGGCTCGGGCCGCTCCATCTCCGGCGTCGATCTCGGCGCGGCGGTGCTCGCGGCCAAGGATAGCGGCCTGCTCGTCGCCGGCGGCGGCCACGCCATGGCGGCGGGGCTGACGGTCGAATCCGGCCGGATCGACGCGCTTGCCGATTTCCTGGACGAGCGTCTCTCCGCCGACGTGATGCGCGCGCGGGAAGATCGCGCGCTGCTGCTGGACGCCGTGCTCGCACCCGGCGGTGTCGCACCTTCGCTCTGCGACGCGCTGGAGGCGGGCGGACCTTATGGCGCCGGCTGGCCCGCGCCCCGCGTCGCGGCGGGTCCGGTCCGTATCGTCAAGGCCGATGTCGTGGGTCAAGGCCATCTGCGTCTCATCGTATCGGGCGACGATGGACGGCGGATCAAGGCGATCGGCTTCCGGCTGGCCGAGGGCGAACTCGGGCAGGCCCTCCTCGCCGCTCCGCCCGGCCGCAAGCTGTGGATCGCGGGCCGGATCAAGCGCGACGACTGGGGCGATCGTCCCGCCGCGGAACTGCATCTTGAGGACGCCGCCTGGGCGGAATAAGAAAATTCGGCGAGGCCGCTTGACCCGCGCCCCCGCCTCGCCTAATCGCACCCCCGCTGAATGGCGTGACCGAATGCGGCGCGCCCGGATGGCCCCTTCGTCTAGCGGTTAGGACGCGGCCCTTTCACGGCTGAAACACGGGTTCGATTCCCGTAGGGGTCACCATTTTGGTTTCCATGAACCTTGTTTGCCCGACCTTGTGGTTCACGAGGGGGCAAAGCTATATTTGCCCCATAGGCTGTTCCCCACGGGCGGCAATTGGACATCAGGTCTTGCATGCAAATGTCGGCTTGAGCGCGCCCGCTAGCTGAAAGCGCCGCTCTCCTGCTTCATCTCAGCCATGCACCGTCTCGTGGCGCTCAAGCATAGCGATGAAGTGATCAATCTTACGCGCTCGGGTTTCCGGCTTCTTTACCGATCCTATGCGATAGAGAATGGCGTAGCGGTTCGCCCCGGTCAGCGTTGCAAAGAACGCCGCGGCCTCCGGATTCTGGTCGAGCGCCGCCTGTAAATCGGGCGGCACCTCCGCCTTGCTGGCTGGGGCATAAGCCGCATCCCACCGGCCATCGGCCTTAGCAGCTTCGACCTGCGCCAGTCCGTGCGGGCGCATCCGGCCCGCTTCGATTAGCTCCACTGCGCGTATTCGATTCACCTGAGACCATTTGCTGCGGGCCTTTCGCGGTGTGAAGCGGACCAGCCAGTGCGCATCATCATATTTGTCGAGTTGTCCGTCGATCCAGCCATGGCAAAGTGCTGAATCGATAGCTTCGGATTTGGACACGCTCGGAATGCCCGAGCCCGCCTTCGCGAACTTGATCCAGAGACCTGGAGAGTCTGGGGGTTGCGCTTCCAACCAGCGTTCCAGAGCTGCAAGATCCTCGAAGCCTATGATTGGCAGGCCGTCGCGTTCCTCGGTCATCGGACAATCCCATAGCGCTTTTTGTCCGGGGCCGCATAAGGCGCATTGATCCTATTTCTGCAAGACGTTGTAAGCGGACATTGCACCTTTAAGGTCGAGAGCCTCTTGCCTCTTTCCTGCGACAACGTCCGCGACTAGCGGACTTGGCTTCCAAGCCTCACCTCGAGATAATCCATCCACTTGCCTATCCTGCCGCGCGAATAGGTTAGACCCTGATAGCAAACGAGCGCTGCCTTCGCCCAATGCAGATAGAGGCCGCTGATGCCGGTGCGGCGGGAGAGGCGGGCGAATTTGTGGCTCCAGGCGCTGATGCGCTTTCTTGCGGAATAAATCAGCCGCCGCCGGAGCGGCAGTCCGGAAGAGCCAGGTGCGACGCGCTTGCCGATGCCGAGCGGGCGATGGCGGGCCAGCCGCCAGGCGAGGCCTTCGCGGCGATGCCGGAAGCCGGCCGCCTGCGTTTCCACGATAAAGGCGCTGTCGACGGGCTGCAGATTTAGCCGCCCCCCGGCCATGCCCGCCTGCACCAGATCGAGAAGCTCTGGCGACCGGACGATAACGACGTTCGTACCGCGCCCGTCGGAGGAATAGGGCTCCACCCAGGCATCTCCGAACGCAATGTCGGCGGTTTCCGCCACCACGTCGTCGCAATAATTGCAGGCGGAATTCTGGAAGAAGCCCGCGCCCCAGTCCCCGTCAACGAGGTGCCACCAATCCCTCCACCTTTTCTCCCCGCCCTTCAGCGTGAGGTGCGCGGTATACCAGTTGGCGGGCCGACCGGGATTCTTGAGCCGGTAATCGACGGCGCGCACGTCCGAAGGATCGGTATCCAATTGCCAGGCGAAGCTGTCGATCATCCGGGCGCTCTTCATATGGCCGCAGAACAGGCCAAGCGTGTAGCGTATCCTTTCGCGAAGCACCGGATCTCGCGCCCGGAGCAAGTTGATCGCCTTGATGAAGCAGGGGACGCCGACCACGGCATAACGTCCCGGGGTGCCCCGGATTGCTTTCAGTACGCCCGAAAGCTCGACCGGATAGTAACGCGACTTGGCGCCGGAGCGCACCTCCTCTTCCGTACGCGAGAGACGATAGGCGAAATAGCGGCCCTCCGTATCGGGATCGGCCGGGGCGACATGGGCGACAGCGTCGATCATGCCGCGCCGGAGGAGCGCGGCCGCGACCCAGCTCACCAGACCGCCGGAGCTTCCCCCGGCGCGAAACGCCTCCTCCGCATGGCCGACGAAGGCGGCACGATACCGGCCGATCCGTTCATCCCGCTGCGGCGCGTCAGGATAGAGCGCGGCGGCGATTTCGTCCTCGTTCGCTGCGCCGGGGGAGAAGGGGCATGTACGCGAAAAGTCGGCGTCCCTGTTCCGGTACCAGCGCGCGGCACCGGTCGGCTTCAGAAAGCCATCCCCGTCCCAAGTCATTGCCGCATCCTCCCGCGCGGCACAGCCGCCGCAGCCGATGCAGAGGCCCGCGGAGATGATGTCACGCGGACTGACGGGGCGCACCTCAGCCGAGGACATGATCGAGATACCGGCTGGACCGGCTCCGGAGCCCATCGATGCGGGAAGCGATGGCGGGATCGAGCGGCCCGTCCAGCAGCGCATCGATGCGGCCCACGTCTTCTTCGCCCGCCAGATGCGCGTCGCTGCCGACCGTGTGCATCAAATCCCGCACCTTGTTGGCGCGATAGAAGGAGGAGGCGCAGGCAAAGGGCTTGCCGTTCAAAAGCGCGAAGACGCAGCCGTGGAAGAAATTGGTAGCGACGGCGGCCGATCCGGCGATTAGGCGCGCGAACTCTTCCGGACCGGCATCGATATGCTGCGCGTCGGCCCAGTCATTGCGGTAGCCGATGCTGAGCAGGCGATACCCCCGCCTTCGCGCGAAATAGCGGACGGCCTCTTCATACCAGGCCGGAAAGCCGTGGCCATAGATCGCCACATAAGGCGCCGCATCGTCTGGTTCAGGCGCGGCCAAGGCGGGCGGAAATTGAAGACAGGGATCGAGCACCAGTTCCGGCTCGATATTAAGGGCATGCCGCACCATGATGCGGGAATTCTCATCGCGTACGGAAATGGCCGAGAAACCACGCAGCCGGTCCGCCCACCAACCGCCCAAGTCTTCCGCCGCATTGTGATTGCCGAAACTCGCCGCATAGGAGGCGAAACGCCTAGCCCGAAGTCCGACGCCATAGAAGATCGGCTTACCTCCATACCAGGGGTGGCGCATGTTCCAGACTTCATCGCTGCCGACGATGATGAGATCGTAGCTGCCCGCATCTTCGGGCCGATCCAGCGGGAAGCGCGGCGAGAGCGGCAGGGACGCGGCGGCGGAAAGAAGCTTCCGAGCCTTGCGGGCGTAAAGGGGAAAGTCGGCCCGCCTCGTCCTGTGCGGCAGGAGCGGCTGAAAGGCGCAGCGCCATTCCACGCGATTGATCTCCGGGCAGTCGTGATCGAGGAGAACTGCGTCATGCCCGCGCGCGCGCAGCCCTTGCACCAGGCAACGGGCCTGCCAGTAGGATCCGTAATTGATGCAGCGGTGGAAGGTAAGAATGCCGATCCGGCCGCCGGAGCGCATGCCCTCCAGCCCCGTCGTCGCCCCTTCTTCCTGCCTGTAAGCCATGGCAGGGGAATGAGCGGGCGGAGCGGGAGTTCCGTTTGTAGATGATGCGGCAGGCGGCTTTAGTCGGATCAGACGCGGGCGTTATCCAGAAATTTCTTCACGCCCCGCGCCGCCTGCCGGATGCGCTGCTCATTCTCGACGAGCGCGATACGGACATAGCCCTCGCCTTCCTCGCCAAATCCCGCCCCAGGCGCGACCGCGACATTGGCTTCGGTGAGCAGGCGCTTGGCGAATTCCACCGAGCCCATGGGGCGATAAAGCTCGGGGATCGGCACCCAGGCGAACATGCTCGCCTGCGGCGGCGGTATATCCCACCCCGCGCGGCCGAAGCTCTGGACGAGGCAGTCGCGCCGCGTCTTGTAGAGGTTGCGGTTCGCCTCGATAATGTCCTGCGGCCCGTTGAGCGCCGCCGTCGCCGCCGCCTGCACCGGCGTGAAGGCGCCGTAATCGAGATAGGATTTGACGCGGGTGAGCGCGTTTATAAGCGTCCGGTTGCCGACCGCGAAGCCGATCCGCCAGCCCGCCATCGAATAGGTCTTGGACATGGAGGTGAATTCGATCGCCACATCCCGCGCGTCCGGAACTTGCAGGATCGAGGGTGTGGGCGTGTCGCCGAAGTAGATTTCGGCATAAGCAAGATCGCTGATCACCCACAGGCCATGGTCCCGCGCGAAGGCGACGACCTTTTCATAGAAGGGCAGATCCGCGACATAGGCGGTCGGGTTGGACGGATAGCCGATCACCAGCACCGTGGGCTTCGGCACCGTATAACGGATGGCGAATTCGAGGCGGGTGAAGAAATCCGGCCCCGGCGCGGCCGGAATCGACCGGATC
>DATDNN010000063.1:0-4582 GCA_036518255.1 Allosphingosinicella sp.
AGCAACCTCCTCTTCCGCGATCCGCCACCAAGGCTCGTAATGATGCAGCGCGTGGACGCGCGACGCGCCCGTTTCGCGCGCGATCCGGGCGATTTCCTCCGCCGCCCTGCCCCGGCGCAGGATCAGGCGGCTGCCATGGCGGCGAAGGCTCCTGTCCAGCGCCGCGAGGCTGTGGTGCAGCCACCAGCGCTGCGCCGCGCCCATGCGCCAATGGCGTGGCGTACGGTCATCGAGAATGTACACGGGAATGACAGGCCCTTCGGCCGCAGCCGCCGCGAGGGCTGGCTGATCGGCAAGACGGAGATCCTGCCGAAACCAGAGGATCGAGGGCGCGGCCACGATACGCTCTTATTCCGCCCTCGGCTCCTTTTCGACCATCCAGCTTTGCCCCTTCGACACGAGCGCCTGGAGGTCCGGCGTCTTGCCTGCGGCCACCGCCTTGTTCTGTTCGATGACCGCGCTTTCGAAGGTCGGCGCCGGGCTGTCGAAAATGACGCCGAGCGCCACCGGGAAGATGTCCGACGGCATGTCGACCAGCATCTGGGCGAGCGCCTTATTGGCGGGATTGTGGACGAGAACGCCCGCACCCTGCCAGTCGCCGTCCGTCACCTCGACCACGCGGAGAGAAAGCGTCTCGAGATCAAGGGCGATGCCCCTGGCGCCATTGTCGAACAGCATCGGTTCGCCCGCCTTCAGCCAGAGCTGGCGCCCCGCATTTTCCTTCGCGGTGAAGGGCGCGAACACGTCGTCATTATAGACGATGCAATTCTGATAGATTTCGACAAAGGCCGCGCCCTTGTGGGCATAAGCTGCCTTCAGCACGTCCGGCAGATATTTGCTAACGTCGATACCGCGCGCCACGAACCGGGCGCCGGAGCCGAGCGCGAAGGCGCACGGATTAGCGGGACGGTCGACCGACCCGTAAGGCGTCGAGGGCGAACGGGTGCCCGCGCGGCTGGTCGGCGAATATTGGCCCTTGGTGAGGCCGTAAATCTCGTTGTTGAAGAGGAGGATCTGGCAATCGAGATTGCGGCGCAGCACGTGCATCGTATGGTTGCCGCCGATGGAGAGCGCATCGCCGTCGCCGGTGATGATCCACACATCGAGCTCCGGATTGGCGAGCTTCACGCCCGTCGCAACGGCGGGCGCGCGACCGTGGATCGTGTGGAAGCCGTAGGTCTCCATATAATAAGGAAAGCGCGACGAGCAGCCGATGCCGGAGATGAACACCGTATTTTCCGGCCGCGCGCCGATTTCCGGCATGGTCCGCTGCACCGCCTTCAGCACCGCATAGTCGCCGCAGCCCGGACACCAGCGCACTTCCTGGTCGGTCGCGAAATCCTTGGCCGTGAGTTTCGTCAGTTCGTTCATCTTTATCTCTCCACGTCATTCCGGCGAAAGCCGGAATCTCCGTGTCATCAGGTGCAATTCCGTCCCGAGATCCCGGCTTTCGCCGGGATGACGGTCAAGCGTTCAAAGCCTCTTCAATCGCCGCTTCGATTTCGGCGATCTTGAAGGGTTGGCCGGACACTTTGAGAACCGGCTTCGCATCGACCAGATACTGGTCGCGCAGCAGGGTCTTGAGCTGTCCGTTATTCATTTCCGGAATGATGATCCGGTCGTAAGTGGCGAGAAGATCGCCCAGATTCTTCGGCAGCGGCCAGATGTGGCGGATATGGACATGGCTGACGTCCAGCCCCCGCTTCCGCGCGCGGCGGACAGCTTGGTGGATCGGCCCGAAGGTCGAGCCCCAGCCGACGACGGCGAGCTTCGATCCCGCTTCGCCGAGCGTCACCTCCTGTTCGGGGATGCCGTCGGCGACGCCCAGCACCTTGGCGGCGCGCATATCGGTCATCGCCTGATGGTTGTCCGGCGCATAATCGATATGGCCGGTCTTCACATTCTTCTCGATGCCGCCGATGCGGTGCATGAGGCCTTCCGTCCCCGGCTTGATCCAGACGCGGGCGCGTTTTTCGTCGCGGGCATAAGGCAGCACCGGCTCACCCTCGGTCGGCTTTTCGTCATGGAAGGAAACCGGGAACGGCGCATAGCCGCTCATGTCCGGCACCTTCCACGGCTCGGCCGCATTGGCGATATAGCCGTCGGTCAGCAGCATCACGGGCGTCATATATTGCACCGCGATCCGCACCGCCTCTATCGCACAGTCGAAGGCGTCGGCGGGCGAACGGGCGGCAATGACGGGCATCGGCGCATCACCGTTGCGGCCATAGACGGCCTGATAAAGGTCCGATTGCTCGGTCTTAGTCGGAAGGCCGGTGGAGGGACCGCCGCGCTGCGAATTGACGATGACGAGCGGAAGCTCGGTCATGATGGCAAGGCCCATCGCCTCGGTCTTGAGGGCGATGCCGGGGCCGGAGGAGGAAGTGACGCCGAGCGACCCGGCGAAGCTCGCCCCGATCGCGCTCGCAATGGCCGCGATCTCGTCCTCCGCCTGGAAGGTCGTGACCTGATATTCCTTGAGCCGCGAGAGGTGATGGAGGATCGCGGAGGCCGGCGTGATCGGATAGCCGCCGAAGAACATCGGCAGGCTCGCGAGCTGCGCGCCCGCGACGAGGCCGAGCGACACGCTCTCCGCGCCTGTAATCGTGCGGTAAAGGCCAGGCTCGGCGGGCGCGGGATCGATATGATGCTGTTTCAGCGGCCCGCCAATCTCCGCCGTCTCGCCAAAGGCATGACCGGCATTCAGCGCCGCGATATTGGCCTCCGCCAGTTCAGGGGCCTTGGCGAATTTGGACTTGAGCCAATCCTCGATCGGGCCGCGGTCGCGGTCGAACATCCAGAGCGCGAGGCCGAGCGTCCACATATTCTTGCAGCGCAAAGCCTCTTTGTTGCCGAGGCCGAACGGCTTCACGGCGTCGAGGGTCAGCTGCGAAATGTTGAACTTGATGAGCTGCCATTTGGCGAGACTGCCGTCCTCAAGCGGGTTCGTGTCATAGCCCGCTTTGGCAAGGTTGCGGGCGCCGAATTCGCCCTCGTCGGCGATGATGAGGCCGCTTGGTTTCAACGCACCGACATTCACCTTGAGCGCGGCGGGATTCATGGCGACCAGCACATCCGGTGCGTCGCCCGCCGTTTCGATGGCGGACGATCCGAAATTGATCTGGAAGGCCGATACGCCGAACGTCGTGCCCTGCGGCGCCCGGATTTCCGCCGGAAAGTCGGGGAAGGTCGCAAGGTCGTTGCCCGCCAGCGCGGTAGACAAAGTGAACTGCCCGCCGGTCAATTGCATCCCGTCGCCGCTGTCGCCTGCGAAGCGGACGACAACCGCCTCCAGCGGGCCATGCGGCTCGGCGTCTTCGGGGGTCACGATATGGGTGGCGGTCGCCATCGATAGTCCTTCGGAAATGATTTGCCGCGTCCCTACGCCGCAAGCGCTCCGGCTTCAACTTTTATGGTGCGTGGATCGGAACGGACATTCGCTAGATAGGCGACCCGAATCGCTTCCCAATGGAGACGGCATGTCCCAACCCAATTTACGGCCCGACGTTCGCGCCTTCCTCGACTATCTGAACCGGCTACCGGGACCGAAGAGTCATGAGGTAGGCCCCGTCGAAGCCCGGAACATGATGATCGCGGCGCGGCACGTAGCGGACGCGCCGGTCGGGGCGATTGCGCTGATCCGCGATCTCTCCTGCCCCGGCCCGGGCGGAGAAATCCCGCTGCGCCTTTACGATGCCCGGGAAGAACGCGGCCCTGGGCCCGCCCTTGTTTTCTTCCACGGCGGAGGCTTCGTGCTCGGCAATCTCGACACGCACGAACCCTTCTGCGCGGAACTGACGCGGCAGCTCGACATGCCGGTGATCGCCGTCGATTATCGCCTCGCGCCCGAACATCCATGGCCAGCGGGTATCGAAGACGCCATCGCCGCCGCGCGCTGGGTGGCGGGCAGCCCCGCCGAACTTCAGCGCGAGGTGACCGGCCTTGTCCTTGCTGGCGACAGCGCGGGGGGCAATTTCACGATCGTCGCCTCCCTGGCGCTCCGTGACGAGCCGGCCGCCGTGCCGGTCCTGGCGCAATGGCCTATCTATCCGGCGGCGGACCCGGCGAAAGGCTATCCGTCCTTCGAAGATTTCGGCGAAGGCTATCTCCTCACCCGCGACGGCATGCGCTGGTTCGATGAATGCTACCGGCCCGACCGGAAGGACTGGCGCTACTCGCCGCTGGTGAAGAGCCAGGAGGGCATGCCGCCGACGCTCGTCACCACCGCCGGTCTCGACCCGATCCGCGACCAGGGCCGCGCCTATGCCGCCGCCTGTGCGGAGGCGGGCGTACCGGTGATCTTCCAGGAGGCCGAAGGCAATATCCATGGCTACATCAACCTGCGGAAGGCCATTCCTTCCTCGCAAAACGACATCGATCGCGCGGTCGCCGCGCTGAAACTGCTGCTGGAGACACAGGCATGACCGCCCACCTCTATCGCCCCGCGGCAGGCGTGATGCTGCTCAACCGGGAGAGCCTGGTGTTCGTCGCCCAGCGGCGCGATAGCACGTTGGAAGCATGGCAGATGCCGCAGGGCGGGCTCGACGAGGGCGAGGACGCCGAGGCGGGCGCGCTTCGTGAG
>DATDNN010000064.1:0-5973 GCA_036518255.1 Allosphingosinicella sp.
GGAGGTCGCCGCCCATCCGCTTCCTGTTGCACGGCCGGAAAAGTGGTCGACGCTCGACAAGCTCCGCGCCTCTTACGATCCGCAGCGTTCGGGCGACCTTCTTGTCATCCTGAAGGAGCATGTCTCTCCCATCGCCAAGCCCCGCACCGGTATCGTCGCCACCCACGGCAGCGTCTACGATTACGACCGCAAGGTGCCGATCCTGTTCTGGCGCAAGGGCATCGCCGCCGACAACCGCAGCGAAAGCGCGATGACCGTGGATATCCTGCCCACGCTCGCCAGCCTCATCGATTTGCCAGTGCCGCAAGCGGAGATCGACGGCCACTGCCTCGATATCGTGCCGGGCGAAGAGACGAACTGCCGGTAAAGCGGTCAGTAGTGCTCCTGCTTTCGCAGGAGCACTAGTCTAGTCCAAATTCGGCCGCAGCCACCGCTCCGCTTGCTCGATCGATACGCCGCGCCGCGCCGCATAATCCGCCACCTGGTCCGGCCCGATCCGCGCGACGCCGAAATATTGGCTGTCCTTGTGCCCGAAATAGAAGCCGGAGACCGCCGATGTGGGCAGCATCGCGAAGCTTTCGGTCAGCGTCACGCCGCCCGCCGGATCGCCGCCCAGCATCTCGAACAGGATCGGCTTCAGGCTGTGGTCCGGACAGGCCGGATAGCCGGGTGCGGGGCGGATGCCGGTATAGGTTTCGCGGATCAACTGTTCGTTGGTGAAATGCTCGTCGGCATAGCCCCAGATGCTGTTCCGCACCTGCGCGTGAAGCAGCTCCGCGAACGCCTCGGCCAGCCGGTCGGCCAGCGCCTTCAGAAGAATGTCCGAATAGACGTCGTTTGCCGCCTTGAAGCGCTCCAAATGCGGTTCGATGCCGTGAATGCCGACGGTGAAGCCGCCGATCCAGTCCTCGGCCTCGGGATCGATGAAGTCGGCCAGGCACATATTCGCCCGCCCTTCCCTCTTCTTCACCTGCTGACGCAGGAAGGAGAGGCGCACGGGCGGTCCATTGTGTCCCGGCGAAGGCCGGGACCCAGCGGCGCCGGTGTTTTCGTCTGGACCCCGGCCTTCGCCGGGGAACACAAGCACATCGTCCCCCTCCCGGCGGCAGCGCCACAGGCCCACCGTCGCGTTGGCCGTCAGCCAATGCTCGGCGATAATCTTGTCGAGCATCGCCTGCGCGTCCTGGAACAGCGCCCGCGCGCTCTCCCCCACCACTTCGTCGTCGAGGATCGCGGGATAGGTGCCCGCCAGTTCCCAGGCGCGGAAGAAGGGCGTCCAGTCGATCACGCTCCGCAGGTCGCGGATCGGCCAGTCCTTGAAATGCTGCACGCCGGGGCGCCTCGGCGCTGGCGCCTTGCCCGCCGGATCGTAGGGGAAGGCGTTGGCCCGCGCTTCCGCAAGGCTCGCCAGCTCGTTCTGCCCCTTGTTCGCCCGCGTCTCGCGGATCTGGCGATAATCGGCGGCGGTCTTCTCAAGGAAGGGGTCGCACTGTGTGTCCGAGACGAGGGTGGAGGCGACGCCCACCGCGCGGCTCGCGTCGAGCACGTGGATCACCGGCCCGTCATAGGCGGGATCGATCTTCAATGCCGTGTGCACCTTGCTCGTCGTCGCCCCGCCGATCAGCAGCGGGCGGGTCATCCCGGCGCGCTGCATCTCGGCCGCCACCGTCACCATCTCGTCCAGCGAGGGGGTGATAAGGCCGGAAAGCCCGATCATGTCGGCGTCATGTTCGTCGGCTGCCTTCAGTATATCCTGCCAGGGCACCATCACGCCCAGATCGACGATCTCGAAGCCGTTACATTGCAGGACCACGCCGACGATATTCTTGCCGATATCGTGGACGTCGCCCTTGACGGTCGCCATCACGACCTTGCCCTTGCCCTGGGTGGCGCCGGTCCGCTCCTTCTCCTCCTCGATGAAGGGGATGAGGTGGGCGACGGCCTTCTTCATCACGCGCGCCGATTTCACCACCTGCGGCAGGAACATCTTGCCCGATCCGAAGAGGTCGCCGACGACGTTCATCCCGTCCATCAGCGGCCCTTCGATCACCTCGATCGGCCGCGCAGCCTGCGCCCTCGCTTCTTCGGTGTCCTCGACCACGAAAGCGTCGATGCCCTTCACCAGCGCATGTTCCAGCCGCTTTTCCACCGGCCAGCCGCGCCATTCCGCCGCCTCTTTCTCCTTGGCGGGATCGGCGCCGAGATATTTTTCGGCCAATGTCACCAGCCGCTCGGTCGCATCGTCGCGCCGGTCGAGGATCACATCCTCGCACGCCTCGCGCAGCTCCGGGTCGATCGTGTCATAAACGTCCAGCTGCCCGGCATTGACGATCGCCATGTCGAGCCCGGCCGGAATGGCGTGATAGAGGAAGACGGAGTGCATCGCGCGCCTGACCGTCTCATTCCCCCGGAAGGAGAAGCTGAGGTTCGAAAGGCCGCCCGAAATATGCACATGCGGGCAGCGGGCGCGGATCTCCGCGCACGCCTCGATAAAGTCGAGGGCGTAGCGGCGATGCTCCTCGATCCCCGTCGCCACCGCGAAGATATTGGGATCGAAGATGATGTCTTCCGGCGGAAAGCCGTTGGCGACGAGGAGCTTGTACGCCCGCTCGCAAATCTCGACCTTGCGCGCCTTGGTATCCGCCTGGCCCGTTTCGTCGAAGGCCATGACGACCACCGCGGCGCCATAGGCCATCACCTTGCGGGCATGGGCCAGGAACTCGGCCTCCCCTTCCTTCAGGCTGATCGAATTGACGATGGGTTTGCCCGACACGCATTTGAGCCCCGCCTCGATCACGCTCCATTTGGAACTGTCGATCATGAACGGCACGCGCGCGATGTCGGGCTCGGCGGCGATCAGCTTCAGGAAGGTCGTCATCGCCGCTTCGGCGTCGAGCAGCCCTTCGTCCATATTGATGTCGATAACCTGCGCGCCATTCTCCACCTGCTGGCGCGCCACTTCCACCGCGGCGGCATAGTCGCCCGCCATGATCAGTTTCTTGAACCTGGCCGATCCGGTGACGTTCGTGCGCTCGCCGATATTGACGAAGGTCGCTCCCTCTCCCGCTTGCGGGAGAGGGTTGGGGTGAGGGGCCGAGCGAAGCGAGGCTGAAGACATGTGATCCAGTATAATAAACAAAAGAAGGAAAGGCCCTCACCCAACCCTCTCCCGCAAGCGGGAGAGGGCTAAAGGTCAGGCCGCCAGATTCATCGCTTCCAAACCGGCGAGCCGCGTCACCACCGCCGGTTTCGGCACCTTGCGCGGCGGCAGACCTGCCACCGCCTCAGCCATGGCCGCGATATGGGCGGGCGTCGATCCGCAGCAGCCGCCGAGGATATTGACCAGCCCCTCGCGCGCCCAGGCGCCGACCAGCTCCGCCGTCTCCTGCGGCAGTTCGTCATATTGGCCGAGCTCGTTGGGAAGGCCGGCATTGGGATAGACCATGAGCAACGTGTCGGCGATCTGGGCGAGCGTCTGTACATGCGGGCGGAGCTGCGCCGCGCCGAACGAGCAATTGAGCCCGATCGTCACCGGCCGCGCGTGGCGCACCGCGTACCAGAAGGCCTCGACCGTGTGGCCGGAAAGGTTGCGGCCCGAAAGGTCGGTGATGGTCATGGAGATCATCAGCGGCACGTCCTGCCCGCGCGTTTCCCCCGCCTCGATCGCCGCCATGATTCCGGCCTTGGCGTTCAGCGTGTCGAAGATCGTTTCGATGAGGATGAAATCGGCGCCCCCGTCCAGCAGCGCGTCGGTCTGTTCGCGATAGACCGCCTTCAGCGTGTCGAAATCGATCTCGCGGAAACCGGGATCGTTGACGTCAGGCGACAGCGACAAGGTCTTGTTGGTCGGCCCGATCGCGCCCGCCACGAAGCGCGGCCGCCCATCGGCCGCCTCCGCCTCGTCCGCCGCCTTCCGCGCGATGCGGGCGGACGCGACATTGATGTCGCGCACCAGATGCTCGGCGCCATAATCGGCCTGGCTGATCGCATTGGCGCTGAACGTGTTGGTCGACACGATATCCGATCCGGCGGCGAGATAGGCGCGGGTGATCTCGTCGACGATATCGGGGCGGGTGAGCGCCAATATGTCGTTATTCCCCTTCTGATCGCGCGCGAGGTCGAGCCCGCCGCGATAGGCCGCTTCATCCAGGCCATAAGACTGGATCTGCGTCCCGAACGCCCCGTCCGTCAGCAGGATGCGCTCGGCGGCGGCACGGATCAGCTTTTCTCTGGCGTTCATTCTACAGCCTCCGCTCTATGCCCCGGCCGCAGCCCCAGCAAATGGCAGATGGCGTAGGACAGCTCCGCCCGGTTCAATGTGTAGAAGTGGAAATGCCGAACCCCGCCGGCATAAAGCTGCCCGCAGAGTTCCGCCGCCACGGTCGCGGCGACCAGCTGGCGCGCGGCGGGCAGGTTGTCCAATCCTTCGAACAGCCGGTCCATCCAGACCGGGATAGTCGCGCCGCACATGGCGGCGAACTTGCGGGTCTGGGCGACGTTCGACACCGGCAAGATGCCCGGCACGATCTCCGCATGTATCCCCGCCGCCGCCGCATCGTCGCGGAAGCGGAAGAAGCATTCGGGCGAGAAGAAGAATTGCGTGATCGCGCGGTCCGCGCCCGCATCGATCTTGCGCTTGAGGTTCTCAAGGTCCGCCGCCTTGCTCGTCGAATCCGGATGGCATTCGGGATAGGCCGCGACCGAAATCTCGAACGGCGCGATCGCCTTCAGGCCCGCCACCAGTTCCGCCGCATTGGCATAGCCGTCCGGATGCGGCGCGAAGCTCTTGCCCTCCTCGGGCGGATCGCCGCGCAGCGCGACGATGTGCCGCACGCCCGCGGCCCAATAGGCCCGCGCGATCTCCTCTATCTCGTCCCGGCTCGCCTCGACGCAGGTGAGGTGCGCGGCGGCGGCGAGCGGGGTTTCGCGCGCGATCCGCTCCACCGTCGCGTGCGTGCGCGCCCGGGTGGAACCGCCCGCGCCATAGGTGACCGATACGAAGCGCGGCCCCAATGGCGCCAGCGTCTCGATCGAGTCCCACAATGTCGCTTCCATCTTCTCGGTCTTGGGCGGGAAGAATTCGAAGCTCACCGCGATGTCGCCGGCGACATCCTCGAACAGGGGCTTGCCGTTATGGGCGAGCGCGGGCGCGGCGGGGCTCATGCGACCGCCTTCAGGCGCGGCGCTTTCCGCTCGCCAATCCAGATGGTGACGGTCAGCTCCCCGCCCTCCAGATGCTCGACCACCCGGCCCTTGAGGCCCGCGGCGTCCAGATATTTCAGCACCGCCTCGTCGGCGAAGCCAAGGCGCGTATGGGCGTCGCGCTCGCGCAATTCCTCCCGCTCGTGCGGCGCGAAATCGGCGATGAGCAGGCGCCCGCCCGGCGCCAGCAGGCGCGCGGCCTCGGCCACCGCGGCGGCGGGCTGCTGCGCATAATGGAGCACCTGGTGGATGATGACGGTGTCGGCCGATCCCGACGCCAGCGGCAGCGCATACATATCGCCTTGCCGCAGATCGGCCGCCAGCCCCGCTTCGGTGAGCTTGGCGCGCGCGAGCCGCAGCATTTCGGGCGAGCGGTCGATGCCGACCGCGCTTTCCGCGTCGCGCCCGAACAGTTCGAGCATGCGCCCCGTGCCCGTGCCGATATCGGTGAGCCGCCCGACCGGCTCCTCGCCCAGCGCCCGGCCGATCGCCGCCTCGACCTCGCTCTCCGCGATGTGGAGCGACCGTATCTCGTCCCATTCCGCCGCGTGCGCCGCGAAATAGCGTTCCGCCGCAGCCGCCCGGTCGGCCCGCACCGCCGCCAGCCGGGCCGCGTCGGCGATGGCCCAGGGATCCTCGCCGTCCAGCGCCGCCCAGCCGTCGAGCAGCTGGAAAAGGGGCGCGATCCGCCCCTCCGCGCCAAGGCTCAGAAACACCCAGCTCCCTTCCTTCCGCCGCTCGACCAGCCCCGAATCGATCAGGATCTTCACA
>DATDNN010000065.1:0-6423 GCA_036518255.1 Allosphingosinicella sp.
TGAGCAAATGATGCTGGAACCGGCGCGCCTCCACATGGCTCTTCAGAAATCGGGCCGATTGTCCGACTATAGCCGCGATCTGCTGCGCGATGCGGGCCTCCGCATCCTGCACGGCAAGAACAACCTCGCGGCACGGGTCGAGAATTTTCCCATCGACCTCATGTTCATGAGGGACGACGATATCCCGACCGTGGTGAGCGACGGCGTATGCGAGTTCGGCATCGTCGGCCGCAACGTCCTCGAGGAATTCGCGCTTGGGGAGGCGGATCCGCGGTTTGAAATTGTCGCGCCCCTGGGTTTCGGCCGCTGCGCTCTCAAGATCGCAGCCCCCGAGCGTGCGGTGTACGAAGGCCCGCAATCGTTGACTGGCCAGAGGATCGCGACCTCATACCCTCGTCTTTTGCGCGCCTTTCTCGACGCGCGCGGGATCGAGGCGACGGTCGTGAAGATGAACGGGGCCGTCGAACTCGCTCCACGGCTCCAGATTGCCGCCTTCATCTGCGATCTCGTTTCAACCGGCGCGACGCTGGAGGCGAATGGCTTGCGCGTGGTGGAGACGGTGCTCGAAAGCGAGGCGGTGCTGATCCGCAGCCTCAAGCCCGTCACACCCGAAAAGATGGACGCATCGGAAAAACTGCTCCGCCGGATCGAGGGCGTGATCGCCACGCAGGAATCGAAATATATCGTTCTCAACGCGCCGGAAGAGGCGCTGTGGCGGATCGCGGAGATCCTTCCCGGCGCGGATAGCCCGACGATCATTCCCCTGCATGGGCGGCCCGGCCATTTCGCCGTCCACGCCGTCTGCCAGGAATCCGTTTTCTGGGAGACGCTCCAGAATCTGAAGAGCGCCGGCGCTTCGGCGATCCTCGTCATGCCAATCGAAAAGATGATGCTGTGAAGACGCTGAACTGGACAAGATTGCCGGATGGGGAGCGCCGCGCGGCGCTCCAGCGGCCCGAGCAGCGGCGCGATGCCGCGCTGCAAGCCGCTGTGCGGGCGATCGTGGATGACGTCCGTGCGAAGGGCTGGGAGGCGCTCGCCCGGCAGGCTGCCCGGATCGACGGCGCCGAACCGCGATCGGTGAAGGTGGATGCCGTCGCCGCCGAGGCCCGGCGCACACTGGATGGCGATCAACTGGACGCGATCGAGCTTGCCGCCCGCAATATCGAAGCCTTTCACGCGGGCAGCGTCCCCGCCGATCACGCGGTCGAGACGATGCCGGGCCTGCGCGTGCGGAAGATCTGGCGGCCTGTCGACCGCGTCGGACTCTATATCCCGGGCGGGCGAACCCCGCTCTTTTCGACCTTACTGATGCTGGCAATACCGGCACGTGCGGCGGGGGTGAGGGATATCGTCGTGGCGACGCCGCCGCGCCCCGACGGCAGCCTCGATCCGCTGATCGCCCTGGCCGCCGCGCGCGCAGGTATTTCCACGATATGGACGATGGGCGGGGCGCAGGCGATCGCGGCGCTGGCCTTCGGTGCGGGCGCGATCGAGCCCGCGGTCAAGATTTGCGGGCCGGGCAATGCTTGGGTGGCGGAAGCCAAGACCTATTGCGCGTCGCTGCCTGGCGGTCCGGCCATCGACATGCCGGCTGGCCCCAGCGAGCTCCTCGTCATCGCCGATGAAAGCGCGGACCCCAGACTGGTCGCCGCCGATTTGCTCAGCCAGGCCGAACATGATGCCGCTGCACAGGTCATCTTGGCGACACCCTCGGAAGAAATCGCGCGCGCCGTCTCAAGAGAGATCGGAATTGCCCTCTTATCCCTTCCGCGCGCCGCCATCGCGTCGGCCGCTATGGCTGACGCGCGAATCCTCGTGACCGCCGATCTCGACGAAGCTGTGGCGGTAGCGAATGCCTATGCGCCCGAGCATCTTTCTCTCGCGGTAGAAGCGCCCGAAGCGCTGCTGCCGAACATCGCGAATGCGGGCGCCATATTCGCCGGCCATTTCGCCGCCGAGACGTTCGGTGATTATCTTGCGGGCTCAAGCCATGTCCTCCCAACCGACGGCGCGGCGAGGGCATGGAGCGGCATCACCGTTCATTCCTTCCTGAAGGCGATCAGCGTGCATGAGGTGACCGCCGATGCCGCGCGTGCGTTGGCGGGTCCGGCCGCCGCGCTGGCTCGGCTGGAGGGGCTGGAAGCCCATGCGCGCGCGGCCGACCTCCGGGCCGGGGTTCCTGCTGGAGTTGCGGCATGACCAGCCTCGCCGAACGGCTCGCCCGTCCCGAAATTCTCGCCTTGCCGCCGGGCGATATCGCGGCCCGGGCGAATGACGCCTTTCCCGCCGACGCCATCAAGCTCGACGCCAACGAAAATCCGTTCGCGCCGTTGGTCGGCGGGACGCTCGCGGCAGGCCTCAACCGCTATCCGGAGCCTCAGCCAGCCGCCCTTCGCGGTACGATGGCGGCGCTCTACGGCGTGGCGTCGCGAAACCTGATCGTGACGCGGGGCGGGGACGATGCGATCGACATTCTCATCCGGACTTTCTGTTGCGGGCTGGAGGACGCGGTTTCGATCTGCACGCCGACCTTTTCGGCCTATGCGCAATTCGCGCGGCTTCAGGGCGCAAGGGTGCTGGAGGTACCGCTGACCGATAGCTTCGATTTCGACGCCGACGCCTTCATCGCGGCCGTCGCGGGGGGGCGGAATCTGAAGCTCGCTTTCATCTGTTCGCCCAACAATCCCACCGGCAACATCGTGGCGCCTGCCAGCATTCTCCGCACTGCGGATGCGCTGCCCGAAACGATCATCGTTCTCGACGAAGCCTATCTCGAATTTTCCGAGGCGGAGAGCCTGGCGGGGGAGGCGGCACGGCGCGACAATCTCGTGGTGATCCGCACGCTTTCGAAGGCTTATGGCCTTGCCGGCGCGCGCGTCGGCTGTGCCATCGCGACCGAACAGATCATCGCGCTGATCAGCCGGGCCCTGCCGCCTTATCCATTGCCCACGCTGTCGATCGAGGCCGCTCTTGCCACCCTATCGCCCTCGCGGCGACTGGTGCATGACGAGCGCATCCGCAAGCTCAAGGAGGACAGGGAGAAGATCGCGGGCCTGCTCGCCGCGTCTCCGATCGTGAAGAGCGTTCGTTCGGGCGGCGGCAACTTCCTGTTTCTCGAAGTGGAGGATCCGGAGGGGCTTGCAAGGAAGCTCCGGGCCCTCGGCATTCGGGTGCGCTTCCGTCCGCAGGCGGCACCGGGCGGGGTCAGGCTGACGATCGGGACGGACGCGGAGAACGATGCCGCGCTCGCGGCGTTCGGCGTGCCGGGCACGCGCCTCCGGCATCGGCGTGCGGACGTGATCCGGGACACCAGGGAGACGCAGATCGCCGTGTCCGTCGATCTCGACAAGGCCGATCCCCGCCGCATCGCGACGGGCCTCCCGTTTTACGACCACATGCTCGACCAGGTGGCGAGCCATGGCGGCTTCTCCCTTATTCTCTCCTGCACCGGCGATCTGGAGATCGACGCCCATCACAGTCTGGAAGATTGCGCGCTTGCATTGGGCATGGCGCTGTCGCGCGCTCTGGGGGATCGGCGCGGGATCGGGCGCTTCGGTTTCTCGCTGCCGATGGACGAGGCGGAGGCCCATGTTCTAATCGACCTGTCGGGGCGGCCTTACAGCCTGTTCGAAGGCGATTTCGAAACGAGCCACATCGGCGCCTATCCGACGGAGATGACGCGCCACATCTTCCGGTCCCTCGCGGACAGCCTCGGCGCCGCCATCCACGTCAGGGTGACGGGCGACAATGATCATCACAAAACCGAGGCCTGTTTCAAGGCGTTCGGGCGCGCCCTGCGTCAGGCGATCGCGCGGGATGGCGAGGCGCTGCCCAGCACGAAAGGCGTCCTGTGAGGCTCGCCATCGTCGATCTTGGCTGCGGAAACCTTGGTGCCGTCAGCATCGCCTTCGAACGGTTCGGGCTGAAGCCTCTGGTGACCGGCGACGCCGCGGCGATCCAGTCGGCCGACAAGGTGATATTGCCGGGCGTCGGCGCGGCGGGCTTCGCGATGGAGCAGATACGCTGGCGCGGTCTCTTCCTCGCCCTTCGAGGCCTGAGGCAGCCCGTTCTCGGTATCTGCCTCGGCATGCAGCTGCTGTTCGAAATGTCCGAGGAGGCGGGCGTTCAATGCCTCGGCATCGTTCCGGGCCGCGTCGGCAAGCTCAGCCCCGAACCCGGCCGCCCAGTTCCCCATATGGGATGGAGCCGGTTGCACGTCACCGATCCCGGTATCGGCCTGGAAAGCGGGGATTACGTCTATTTCGCCCACAGCTACGCCTGCCAGGACGGACCCTATAGCGTTGCGACAGCCGATTACGGCCGCGCCATTCCGGCGGTGGTGCGCAAGGACAATTTTCTCGGCGCCCAATTCCATCCGGAACGGAGCGGAGCGGCCGGCGCTCGTTTCTTGAAGGCATTTCTCGACCAATGATCCTCTATCCCGCCATGGACCTGATGGGCGGTCGCTGCGTGCGGCTCGCGCAAGGCCGGTTTGACGACGCCACCACCTATTCGGGCGATCCGGCGGAGGCGTTGCGGGGCTTTGCCGCCGCGGGCGCAGAATGGGCGCATATCGTCGATCTCGATGGAGCGCGGGCCGGGGAGCCGAGACAGCACGAACGCATCATGGATCTTGCCGCGAGCGCACCCATAAAATTGCAGGTCGCGGGCGGGTTCAGAACCCATCGGCAGATCGAGCGGATGATCGATGCCGGCGCCGGGCGCGTGGTGATCGGCAGCCTCGCGGTGAAGCAGCCGGAGCTTGTCGCCGATATGATCCGGACGTTCGGCCCGGAAAGGATCACGCTCGCCGTCGACGTGCATGTCGTCGACGGCATTCCCATGGCGGCCACGGCGGGTTGGACGGAGCAATCGGCGCTCAGCTTGTGGGACATATGCGCGCTCTACCCCGATGCGCGGCATCTCCTCGTCACCGACATCGGGCGCGACGGGATGATGCAGGGGCCGAACGTCGCGCTTGTGGAAGAAGCGGCGGCGAGGCTTCCGCACATGGCCGTTCAGGCATCGGGCGGCGTTGCAAGCCTTCAGGATTTGCGGACCCTGTCTACCTCGGGCGCCGCTGGCGCCATCGTCGGAAAGGCCCTGTGGGAAGGAAAGATCAGCCTTCGGGAGGCGGTGGACATTGCCCGCGCGTAGGATCATCCCCTGCCTCGACGTGCGCGACGGCCGCGTCGTCAAGGGCATCCGTTTCCGCGACCACAGGGATGTCGGCGACATCGTCGACCATGCGGAGCGCTATGCGGCCGAGGGCGCGGACGAGCTCGTTTTCTACGACATCACCGCCAGCGCGGAGGGGCGCAGCCTGGACACCGCCTGGGTTCGCAGGATAGCGCGGGTCATCGACATTCCCTTCGCCGTCGCTGGCGGCATCCGAACACGCGACGATGCCGCGCGCTGTCTCGATGCCGGCGCCGACAAGGTGTCGATCAACTCCCCGGCCCTCGAACGCCCGGCGCTGATTTCGGAACTCGCGCGCGATTTCGGCAGCCAATGCGTGGTCCTCGGGGTCGACAGCCTCCGGAATGAAGGCGGCTACGTCGTGAAGCAATATACGGGCGATCCCGCCGCGATGCGGGACGCCGGACGCGACACGCTCGACTGGGTGCGTGAAGCGACGGATCGGGGTGTCGGTGAGATCGTGGTCAACTGCATGGCGCGGGACGGCGTGCGAAGCGGCTACGATGTCGCGCACATGCAGGCGGTCATCGCGGCGACGACCGTGCCGGTTATCGCGTCGGGAGGCGCGGGCGCTCCGGAACATTTCCGCGATGCCTTCCAGGCGGGGGCGAGCGGCGCTTTGGCCGCGACCGTCTTTCACGATCGTCTGATCGCAATTCAGGACCTAAAGGAGTATCTCGGCTCATGCGGGATCGAAATGCGCCGCTAGCGGCGAAGGACGTATCCGGGCTTGCCTGGGACAAGATGGCGGGATTGCTCCCGGCGATCGTGCAGCACGCCCGGACCGGCGAGGTTCTGATGCTCGGCTACATGAATCGCGCGGCGCTGGAGAACAGCCTCACGTCCGGTTACGTGACATTCTACAGCCGCTCGAAGGCGCGGCTGTGGCAGAAGGGGGAGACGAGCGGCAACAGGCTCGCGCTGGTCTCCGTCCATGGCGACTGCGACGAGGACGCCCTCCTCGTGCGCGCGGAGCCGCAGGGGCCGACCTGTCACCTCGGAACCGCAAGCTGCTTTGGGGAGGCGGCCAATCCAGGCATTGGATGGATCGAGGAACTACGGTCCATCGTGCGGGATCGTGCCTCCGCGCTGCCCGAGCAAAGCTACACCGCGCGGCTGCTGAACGAGGGCGTCGCGAAGATCGCGCAAAAGGTGGGCGAAGAAGGCGTCGAGGTTGCGCTTGCCGCAGTGACGCGGGACGTGGACGGCTGTGTCGCGGAA
>DATDNN010000066.1:0-3024 GCA_036518255.1 Allosphingosinicella sp.
TTGTCGACCCCCGCATTGGTGCGCGTATCGGCCATCATCACAAGGCCCGCGTCCAGCAGCATTCCGAGGCAATAGGTCATGCTTGGCTCTCCCTGGGCAGGGAAAAGCCGGAAGAGGCTATCCGTTCCGGTACAGCCGTTCGCTTAGTGCTCCTGCGAAGCCGCAGACGCGCGTAGCTCAGGGCAGGCGGCCGGCAGGCCCTCTCAGGCGTCATTCCGGCGAAAGCCGGAATCTCCCGCCGGAAAGGGCGCTCTTTCGTCCCGAGACCCCGGCTTTCGCCGGGGTGACGGCCGGGCGTTCAAGCCGTCGCCAGCTCCGCCGCCACCGTCTCCGCGATCCAGCCGCCGCCGAGCACGCGGTCGCCCTGGTAGAGCACCGCCGCCTGGCCGGGCGCCACGCCATATTCCGGCGTTTCGAAATGGATGCTTTCGCCGTCGAAGCGCACCGGCGCCGGCCGGGCCATCGAACGGACCTTGGCGGTAACGCCCTCTGCGCCGCTCCCCTCGCCCAGCCAGTTGATCTCCTCGAGCCGCGCGGAGCGGACGGCGAGCGCGCTTTTGGGGCCGACCACGACGCGGCGGCTCTCCGGCTCCAGCTTCACGACATAGAGCGGCTCGGGCTGGCCGCCGATTTCGAGGCCCCGGCGCTGGCCGACCGTATAGTGGATAAGGCCCTTGTGCCGCCCCAGCACATTGCCCGCCCGGTCGACGATCTCGCCGCCCTCTTCCGCCTCGGGCCGCACCTTCTTCACCACCGCTGCATAATCGCCGTTGGGCACGAAGCAGATGTCCTGGCTGTCGGGCTTGTCGGCGACGGCGAGGGCGAGTTCGCGCGCCACCTCGCGTACCGCATCCTTCGGCATGCCGCCCAGGGGAAAGCGGAGGAAATCGAGCTGCTCGCTTGTGGTGGCGAACAGGAAATAGCTCTGGTCGCGCGCGGGATCGGCGCCGCGGTGCAGCTCCGGCCCCGCCGCCCCCATCACCCGCCGCACATAATGGCCGGTGGCGAGGCAATCGGCGCCGAGGTCGCGGGCGAGGTTCAGAAGGTCGGTGAACTTCACCCCCTGATTGCAGCGCACGCAGGGTATGGGCGTGCGGCCGTTCATATATTCGTCGGCGAAGCGGTCGATCACGCCCTCGCGGAAGCGGCTTTCGTAATCGAAGACGTAGTGGGCGATGCCCAGCCGGTCGCAGACGGTGCGCGCGTCGTAAATATCCTGCCCCGCGCAGCAGCTCCCCGGACGCTGCACCGCCATGCCATGATCGTAAAGCTGCAGCGTCACGCCGATCACCTCGGCCCCGGTGCGCGCGGCGAGCGCGGCCACGACGGAGGAATCGACCCCGCCCGACATGGCGACGACGATCCGGGCCTCGCTGGCGGGCCGCGTCAGCTGGAAATCGGCTGTCATGATGCAGGCGCATATAGGCGCGAGGGCGCGGCAGGGACAGCCCCCATCCGGAATTGGCCCTCACGGCAGTTACGTAACCTTACTTGCGTATTTACCGAATCGTCAGGGTTGCTCGCTTAGCCTTCCGACTCATGGACATGGCTTATTTTCGCAAGATCCGGTTCAGGACCGAGGCGCGTACGTCGACGGCGCTCGACTATCCGATGCTGATCGCGCTCCTTAACGCTGCGCAAGGAAGCGCGGCCGCGCCGGTTCGGGACGGCTCCGCTTCCGCCGTGGAAGGCAATGTCATCGATCTTATCGAGGGAGGCCCGGCCTGGCGGCGCGCCATTCTGGGTCAAGGAGGCTCGTTCAATCGCGATGTGGCTGAGCGCGAATGCGACCCGCCGCCTGCCTGAATTCCGGATCCCGTGAAGGGAATATTTACTCTCCGCAACTAATATGGACGCACCCGCCAGCCCCCGGCGGGGGGCAGAAAAGGGAGAAGGCCCGGTCGCGGGCCCGTGAGGCACTATGATCGAGAATCAGAAAATCCGTCCGGCGCAGGTGATCGGTCCGCTCGGAGAGCCGCTGACGATCGAGAGCCTGCCGCCGCCCTCGACCACGCGCTGGGTCGTGCGGCGCAAGGCCGAAGTCGTGGCTGCCGTGAATGGCGGTTTGCTTTCGGTCGACGAGGCGTGCGAGCGCTACGGCCTGACACTCGAGGAATTCGCCACCTGGCAGCGGGCCGTCGATCGTTCCGGCATGGCTGGACTGCGTGTCACCCGTATCCAGCATTACAAGTCGCTCTACAGCCGTCAAAGCCGTGTCTGAAGGGCGCCATCTGATTAGTCCTTTCCCGAAACAATTAGTGTTTAGGGCCGTTTGCTCCCTGCTCCCGCCCCGCCCGAATGGTGGTTGAGGAGTGAGGAACAAGCGCGCCGGTCGCGCGTCTTGCCCCTCGTATCGCCGCTGAAACGCATCGTCTCACCGGCGCGAAAAAGGGAAAGGAGACCATCATGGGACTGATCTTGTGGCTCATCATCGGCGGCATCATTGGCTGGCTCGCCAGCATCATCATGCGCACCGATGCGCAGCAGGGTATCCTGCTTAATATCGTCGTAGGTATCGTCGGCGCTTTTATCGGGGGCCTCATCATCACCGGCGGTTCGATCAATAACGCGCCGCTGACGCTGACCTCGTTCCTCGTGTCGCTGCTCGGCGCAATCGTCCTGCTGGCGATCGTCAACCTGTTCCGCCGCGGCCGGGTCCGCTAAGCGTATCTTACGCAATCAAGAAAAGAGCCGCTCCGGATGTTCCGGGGCGGCCCTTTTTTGTGCATGCTCGTCATTGCGAGCGTAGCGAAGCAATCCAGTTCCACGCGGTGGATTGCTTCGTCGCTTTGCGCCTCGCAATGACGGCCCGCCCAGAGGTCCCTACGTTGTCCCGCAAGCCAGGCAAAACCTCCGCCACATCCCTCACCGTCAAGCAGGCAACCCTCGACCTGCTGCGCGGCTTTGGAATCCGGAAAGTATTCGGCAATCCCGGTTCGACGGAATTACCGTTCCTGAGCGACTGGCCCGATGACATCGACTACGTACTCGGCTTGCAGGAAGCTTCCGTCGTCGGCATGGCCG
>DATDNN010000067.1:0-5726 GCA_036518255.1 Allosphingosinicella sp.
CGGCGCGACGAGGTCGAAGCGCAGTGGGCGTGGATCGACGCAATCCGCGAGACGTGGCGGCGCGAAGGGCTGCCCCCGAAGCCCTACTCCGCGGGCAGCTGGGGCCCGAGCGCTGCAATCGCTTTAGCCGAGCGCGACGGAGTGAGCTGGCATGAGTGACGCCTGCAGAGCACGATTTTTTTTCGTTCGTCTCGAGCGTAGTCGAGAGGCGCTCGTGAGATCGTGGTGCCAGCGCCCCTCGACTACGCTCGGGACGAACGAGATATGAAACTATGACCAACCTTCACCCCGAAATCGCCGCCGTCACCGATCGCATCATCGAACGATCGCGCGCCGCCCGCACACGCTACCTCGATCTCATTCAAAACGAGCGGGAGAGTGGCATCGGCCGCCCGCGCCTCAGTTGCGGCAATTTCGCCCACGGCTTCGCCGCAGCGGGCGAGGACAAGGCCGTGATCCGCGCCGGATCGGGAATGAATATCGGCATCGTTACCGCCTATAACGACATGCTGTCGGCCCACGCGCCTTATTACCGCTACCCCGAACAGATGAAGCTCTTCGCCCGCGAGGTGGGCGCGACGGCGCAGGTGGCGGGCGGCGTTCCGGCCATGTGCGACGGCGTGACGCAGGGCCAGGCGGGCATGGACCTCTCCCTCTTCAGCCGCGACACCATCGCCATGTCGACCGCCGTGGCGCTCTCCCACGGCATGTTCGACGGCGCGGCCCTGCTCGGCATCTGCGACAAGATCGTCCCCGGCCTCCTCATCGGCGCCCTCCGCTTCGGGCACCTCCCGGCGATCCTCATTCCGGCGGGGCCCATGCCGTCCGGCCTTCCCAACAAGGAAAAGCAGCGCGTCCGCCAGCTTTACGCCGAGGGAAAGGCGAGCCGCGAGGAGTTGCTCGAAGCCGAAGCCGCTTCCTACCATGGCGCGGGCACCTGCACCTTCTACGGCACCGCCAATTCGAACCAGATGATGATGGAGGTGATGGGCCTCCACATGCCGGGCGCGGCCTTCGTCAATCCCGGCACGAAACTTCGTCAGGAATTGACCCGCGCCGCCGTCCACCGCCTTACCGAGATCGGCTGGACGGGCGAGGATTACCGTCCGCTCGGCCTCTGCGTCGACGAAAAAGCCATCGTCAATGCGGCGGTCGGATTGCTGGCGACCGGAGGCTCGACCAACCACGCCATCCATCTTCCCGCCATCGCCCGCGCGGCGGGGATCGTGATCGACTGGGAGGATTTCGACCGCCTCTCCGCCGCCGTGCCGCTGATCGCCCGCGTCTATCCGAACGGATCGGGCGACGTGAACCATTTTCAGGCGGCGGGCGGCATCGGCTTCACGATCCGGACCTTGCTGGAGCACGGCCTCCTGCACGACGATATCATGACCGTGGCCGGCAGCAGCCTAGATGATTATGCGCGCGAACCTCAATTGTGCTCCGGCGAAGGCCAGAGCCCAGAGGATGACGAAGCTGGGCTCCGGCCTTCGCCGGAGCACAATGTAGTGTGGAAGGCCGCGCCCGAGCAGAGCCTCGACGACACCATGCTCCGCCCCGCATCCGCCCCGTTCCAACCGGACGGCGGCATGCGGCTGCTCAAGGGCAATCTCGGCCGCGCGATCATCAAGACGAGTGCCGTCGATCCGTCGCGCTGGACGATCGAAGCGCCGTGCCGCGTGTTCTCCGATCAGAACGATGTGCTGAAGGCCTTCAAGGCGGGCGAACTCGAACGCGATGTGATCGTTGTCGTCCGCTTTCAGGGCCCGCGCGCCAACGGCATGCCGGAATTGCACAAGCTCACCCCAGCCCTCGGTGTCCTTCAGGACCGCGGCTTCAAGGTCGCGCTCGTCACCGACGGCCGCATGTCGGGCGCGTCCGGCAAGGTACCCGCCGCCATCCATGTCACGCCGGAAGCATTAGGTGGCGGCCCGCTCGCGCGCATTGGTGACGGAGACATCGTCCGGCTGTCCGCCGAAACCGGCGAACTCACCGTTATGGGCGCGGACCTCGACAGTCGTAATCCCGCCGCACCGCCCCCGCCGCCCGTCGGCACGGGACGCGAGCTTTTCGCGCTGATGCGCCACACCGCCGACGGTGCCGAAAAAGGTGCATCGGCCATGTTACACGCCATGGAGGAAAATCTGTGACCGAGATTGTCGCGGTCGATATCGGCGGCACCCACGCCCGCTTCGCCCTTGCCGAAGTCGCGGACGGCCGCGTCGTTTCGCTGGGCGAGGAGATCGTCCTCAAAACCGCCGAACATGCGAGCTTGCAGACCGCGTGGGAGGATTTCGGCCGCCGGATCGGCCGCCCCCTCCCCCGCGCCGCCGGCATCGCCTTCGCGGGGCCGGTGCAGGGCGATCTTCTGAAGCTCACCAACAACCCTTGGGTGATCCGCCCCGCGCTCATCAAGGAACGGCTGAACGTCGACCGCTATGCGCTCGTCAACGATTTCGGCGCGGTCGCCCATGCCGTCGCCCAACTCGGTCCAGATAATTTCCATCATCTCTGCGGACCCGACATGCCTCTGCCCGACGAAGGCGTCATCAGCGTCGTGGGCCCCGGCACCGGGCTCGGCGTCGCGCAGCTTCTGAAGCGTGGCGGCCGTTATCACGTCATCGAGACGGAAGGCGGCCATATCGATTTCGCGCCGCTGGACGGCCTTGAGGACAAGATCCTCGGCATGCTCCGCAAACGCTATCGCCGCGTGTCGGTGGAGCGGATCGCTGCGGGGCCCGGTCTCGCCAATCTCTACGAAGCGCTCGCCGCCATCGAGAACCGGCAGGTTCAGTATCGCGACGACAAGACGCTCTGGGCCGCCGCGCTGGGCGCCGAGGACAGCCTTGCCTCAGCCGCGCTCGACCGTTTCTGCCTCAGTCTCGGCGCGGTGGCGGGCGATCTCGCCCTCGCCCATGGCGCCTCGGCCGTCGTGATTGCGGGCGGCGTGGGCCTCCGTATCGCCGATCATCTGCCGAAATCAGGCTTCCGCGACCGCTTCATCGCCAAGGGCCGTTTCGAGCGGCGCATGGACGAAATGCCGGTAAAGCTCATCACCTACGATCAGCCGGGCCTGTTCGGCGCGGCCGCCGCCTTTGCCGGGGAGTTTCACGAATGAGCGCCATCGACACGATCATGCGCACCTCGCCGGTCATTCCGGTGCTGGTGATCGACGACGCAGCTTATGCTCGGCCCATCGCAGAAGCCCTGGTGAAGGGCGGCCTCAAGGTTCTGGAAGTCACCCTCCGCACCGGCGCCGCGCTCGACGTCATTCGTGAGATGAAGAAGGTGGAAGGCGCCATCGTCGGCGCGGGCACCGTGCTGAACGAGCAGGATCTGCGCGCGAGCATCGATGCGGGCGCGGAGTTCATCGTCTCCCCCGGCCTCACCGAACCGCTCGGCAAGGCGGCGATCTCGAGCCGCACTCCCTTCCTTCCCGGCGTAGCGAATGCGGGCGACATCATGCGCGGGCTGGATCTCGGCCTCGACCGTTTCAAATTCTTCCCGGCCGAAGCCTCTGGCGGCTTGAAGGCGCTGAAGGCGCTGGCAGGGCCGTTCGGCAACATCCGCTTCTGCCCGACCGGCGGCATCACCGCCGAAACGGCAGGCGCCTGGCTGGCAGAGGACGCCGTCCTATGCGTCGGCGGAAGCTGGATCGTCGGGAAGGGCGCGCCGGATGTCGCGGCGATCGAGCAAGCTGCGCGCAAGGCAGCTGCGCTTCGCTGATTATGCTCCTGCGAAAGCAGGAGCCCAGCAGCGCCGGTTTTGGGAAGTGGGCTCCTGCTTTCGCAGGAGCACTACTTTTCAACGCAACGAGGACAGCTCACCCCTTCGACATACAGCGGTGATTTCTGCGCTTCCGCGCTCACCGGCCGTCCGCACGGCTTGCACAGCACGTGCGTCCCGAGTTCCAGCCCATGCCCCACCGACACCCGCTCGTCGAACACGAAGCACTCGCCTTCCCACAAGCTTTCTTCGGCAGGCACCGTCTCCAGATATTTGAGGATGCCGCCTTCGAGGTGGTAGACTTCCTCTATCCCCTCGGCTTTCAGGAAGGCCGTCGACTTTTCGCAGCGTATGCCGCCGGTGCAGAACATCGCCACGCGCGGCGCCTCGGCGAGTTCATCGCGGCGCTTCCGGAACCATTCGGGAAACTCCCGGAAGCTCCGCGTCTTGGGATCGACGGCGCCCCGGAAGGTGCCGATGCCCACTTCATAATCGTTGCGCGTATCGATGAGGATGGTGCCCGGCTGCGAGACGAAGGCGTTCCAATCTTCCGGCGCGACATAGTGGCCAACGCCCTGGATAGGATCGACATCGGGCTCGCCCATCGTTACGATCTCGCGCTTCAGGCGCACCTTCATGCGGCCGAAGGGCATGGTAGCCGCGCGGCTATCCTTCACCTCGATGCCGGCGCAGCCGGGTAGCGCCCGGATCGCGGTCAGCATCTCATCCATCGCGTCGTCCGCGCCCGCTATGGTGCCGTTGATCCCCTCACGCGCCAGCAGCAGGGTTCCGCTTATACCGTATCGTGCCGCCGCCTCTTCCAGACGCGGCTTCAGCGCCGCCGGATCGTCAAAGGGCGTGAAGCGGTAGAGCGCGGCAACGCGGATCGATAACTCCTTGTCCGGCATTCTGCGCTTAGGCCGTCTTCCCAAGCCGCAGCGAGGCAGCCGCACCGGCGAGCATGAAGCCGCCCCCGATCAGGAAGGAGATGATCGGCGCATCCGGATAGACGTGATGAACGAGCGCGCCCATCACCGTCGCGACGACAAGCTGCGGCAGCACGATGAAGATGTTGAACAACCCCATATAGATGCCGAGCTTGTCCTGCGGCAGCGCGCCGCAGAGGATCGCATAAGGGAGGCTCAGGATCGAGGCCCAAGCCATGCCGATGCCGAGCATCGACAACATGAGCATGTTGGGATCGGAGATCAGCGCGAAGGAGGCGAGGCCGATGCCGCCAGCGGCAAGGTTAAGGGCATGGAGCCGCGCCGTGCCGATCCGCGCCGCGATCGCCGGTATGGCGAAGGCATAGAGAGCGGCAATGCCGTTATAGACGGCGAACAGCACGCCGACCCAGTCGGCGCCCTCGTTAAAGGCCTTGGACGCCGTATCCAATGTTCCGAACTGATAGCGGGTGACGATGGGGGTCGCATAAACCCACATGATGAAGAGCGCGAACCAGGACAGGAACTGGACGACGGCAAGCCGCTTCATCGTGTCCGGCATCGACCACAGATCGCTGAGGATCTGTCCCAGCACACCGCCAGTACCGCCGCCCCGCGCGCGCAAGGCATTGACGATCTGCGCGAGCCCGAAAGCGACGAGACCGAAACCCAGAATGTAGAGCGGGTTATCGAGGCCGTAATAGGCGACCAGTGCGACGATGGCCGCACCCGCGATCACCCACGGCAGGGCGCCCGCTAGGCTCGGCACGATATGGGCGTGCCGCACCTCGGCCTCCGGGCTCCGGTTGAATTCCGCCATCTCCTCGGGCGAATATTCCTTGGTGGAGAATATCGTCCACAGCACCGCACCGAGCGCCGTCGCGGCGCCCAGATAGAAGGAATAACGCACGGAATCCGGCACCCCGCCTTCCGGCGCGACGTTCGAAACCCCAAGCACGTTGTTGAGCAGCGCCGGGGCGAGCGAGGCCGCCACGGCGCCCGCGCCGATAAAGACGGTCTGGAAGGCATAGCCCGCCGTCCGTTGCCGCTCGTCCA
>DATDNN010000068.1:0-3854 GCA_036518255.1 Allosphingosinicella sp.
GCCTGCCTGTCCTCATCGTCACGACCGTTCTCCCGCTCCGGCCGCTGAAAGGTTGGCTGGTTGCGAGCCAATTCTTCTTCCAGGCGCGAGAGGGACGGCTGGTCAAGCCGAGCTAAGGCGCCCCAACTGAGAAGCGGCAGGGGTGGTGTCGCCGTTCGCGATTCCCATATGGATGCCATGGTTCCGCTTTCCGTTCTCGATCTCTCGCCCATCGTCGAAGGCGGCGATGCCGGCCAGTCTTTCGCCAATTCCCTCAATCTTGCGCAGCATGCCGAACGCTGGGGCTACAAGCGCTTCTGGATGGCCGAACATCATAGCATGCCGGGCGTTGCGAGTGCCGCGACGGCGGTGATCCTCGCCCATGTCGCGGCGGGCACCTCCACCATCCGCATCGGCGCGGGCGGCGTCATGCTTCCCAACCATTCTCCACTGGTGATCGCCGAGCAGTTCGGCACGCTGGAGGCGCTGCATCCTGGCCGTATCGATCTCGGCCTCGGCCGCGCGCCGGGAACGGATCAGGCCGCGGCTTACGCTCTCCGCCGCAATCTCGACAGCGATGCCAATCAGTTCCCGCGCGACGTCGCCGAACTGATGCGCTATTTCGATCCGCCGGAGCCGGGCCAGCGCGTGCGCGCTATACCCGGGGAAGGGCTGCGCGTGCCAGTCTGGATTCTCGGCTCCAGCCTGTTCGGCGCGCAGCTTGCCGCCGCTCTGGGCCTGCCTTACGCTTTCGCATCCCACTTCGCGCCGGGCCTGATGGACGAGGCGATCGCCATTTATCGCCGCGACTTCAAACCGTCGACGCAACTGGATCGCCCCTATGTGATGCTTGGTTTCAACATTTTCGCTGCGAACACGGACGAGGAGGCCCAATATCTCGCTTCCTCCATGCAGCAGGCCTTCGTGAACCTGCGCACCGGCCGGCCGACCCCGCTACCCCGCCCGGTAGCCAATTATCTTGAGACACTTCCTCCACAGTATCGGGCGATGCTCGATCAGGTGCTGTCTTCGTCCGGCATCGGCTCACCCGAGACGATCCGAGGCGCGATGCAGGCCTTCCTTGATCGCACTCGGGCTGACGAGCTGATGGTGACCAGCCAAATTCACGATCACAAGGCCCGGCTGCGTTCGTTCGAGATTGCCGCCGAAGTCGCGGGAAGCATTGCGGACTGACCTGAGCCCGCTCGTATCTATCTATGATGGTGCCGCGTGTCCGACTCGAACGGACGACCTACCGCTTACAAGGCGGTTGCTCTACCAGCTGAGCTAACGCGGCCTGGCGCCTCCATGCGTCAAGCGACGCCGAAGGTCCAGCCCTCCGTGCGCGCAATTTGCGGGGTGAGGGCGGGTGGGGCCCAGTAACGCGGGTCATTCGCGATGGCGCGCAGGCCCGCCGAGGCGATCAGCACGTCGGTTTCATGATCGTTGGGATCGACGCGGAGAGAGGCGGGGCGGCTGTCCAGAGCCTCAAGGGCTGCGTTGAGATCGCCAAGCGTTCGGACCTTGCGGCCGCTCCGCCCAGCCATGAGGATGAAGACACGGGTGTAGATTTCCACCACCAGACTGCCTTGGCTTGGAACTGGATCGAACGGCCAAACCGGAACGCGCCCGTCCAGCCGGTGGAGCAGCCGCATTCCGGCATAGCTCGCCTTCGCCACCTGCGAGGCGCCGATGGCATCGTAGAGAGTCGAGGCCTTGCCGCCGCCCAGTGCATTGAAGGCATGTTCGCAGACGCGGTGGTGGAGAAAATCCTTCTTCACCCCATCGGCCGCGCCGAAATAGAAATGCGGACGGTGATGGGTTTCGAGGAAGCTGGCGGCCCCCAGATCGGCGTCGTCGCACAGGCTGTCGACATAGGCCCAGAAGGACTTCGCATCGTCCGGCACCTGCGCTTCGCCGGGCAGATAGGCGCCGCGTTCGGCGATGGGCGGGGCATAGCTGAAGTCGAAGCCGTAGAGGGTCGGCGCTTCGCGCAACGTGGCGAGGAGCCATTCCAGCACTTCGCTCCGCGACCAAGGGCCGGCGCGTTCGACGAGGCGGGGCGCATCCCGCCCCGCCTCGCATAGGGCGACGGCGATGCCCTTGTGCCTGTTTCCTTTCGCGCCGGACCAGTCGATCGCGACGAAGCGGGTGAACCTCATCAGCCCCTCCCCTTGATGGGGAGGGGTTGGGGAGGGGTGATGCCGGGGCCGGTCTCTGTTGAGGCGGAGAAATCACCCCCCACCCAACCCTCCCCCATCAAGGGGGAGGGCTCTCGCCATAATGGCCCTCACATCAGCGGAGGCTGGCGATCGTCGGGAGCCGGGGCTTCCGGTGCCTTGGGAGCACGCGGTGCCTTGGGGATGCGGTTCCCTTCCGTCCATTGTTCGAGCAGCTTGTGCGCGGTCGGGCGGCCGCCCAGGCCGAAGGCGAGGGCGCAGGCCACCGCCGCCGATCCGATGATCGAGGCGAAGGCGATGATCACGATCTCGTTGGCGAGACCCATGAAGCGCAGGCCCATGGCGACGGCGAGCGAGATGATCGACCATTTGAGGATGGCGGGAAGCCAGCCCTCGGTGCCCGAATTGGTGACGAGGTTCGACACGATCCGGGCGATGATAACACCGCCCAGGATGATGCCGGTGCCGAACAGGATGCGGCTGCCGAGTTCCAATACCTGCGCCAGCATCAGCGCGATGATCGGCGACTGCAAAAGCTCCGCCGCTTTGATCGCGGAAAAGAGCATGATCGCGATCATCACGATCATGCCGGCGGTGCGCGTCGGCGTCGTGGTCTCCGGCGTGAAGCCCATGGCGGCGACCGCGCGGTCGAAGCCCATCGAGGGCAGGATCTGCTCGACCGCGCTCTTGGCGAGGCGGCCGACCATATAGCCGATGGCGATGAGGGCGAGGGCGCCGATGACGTTCGGAATGGCGAGCAGGATCGCGTTCAGCATCTCCGTCGCGGGCACGGAGATGGCGGCGATGCCGAGCGAATCGAGCGCCGCCGTGGTGACCGGGATCATGATGAGGAAGAAGACGATGATGCCGATCGAACGGCTGATCGACGGGCGGCTGGGAAGGACGGCGGGCGTTTCCGCCGACGCGACGCCCGCGCTCTCCGTGATGCCCACGCGGCGGAACCAGGCGTCGACATTGGTCGCGAGCAGCGCCGTTTCGACGACGCGCTTGGCGATCTTGGCGATGACGAGGCCGATGACGAAGATGAGGCCCGCCGCGATCACGTTCGGCACGAAGGCGAAGGCGTTGACGGTCAGCTGCCGCACCGGCTCCAATACCTGGCTCAGGCCCAGCGGCTGGAGGGCGAGGAGGATGCCGACCAGCAGGATGAGCCAGAAGGCAATGTCGCCGATCAGGCTGCCGAGCGTCTTGCCCGGTTCTTCCTCATTGTGGCGTTGAAGGGCGGGAATGCGGTCGACCATCTTGGCGATGGCCCATTTCGCAGCCCGCGCGAGGATGTAGGCGACGACGAAGATGGCGATGGCGCCCAGGATGCGCGGCAGCCAGATCTCCGCCTCCTGCTGCCAGAGGATCGGCGTTTCGGCCTGCGGATACATTATCATCTCTTTTCCCCTTTTCAGCCTTGCTCGCGCACTTCCTTGCGCCGCGCGTCCCAATAGGCAAGCCGTTCCGCCACTTTCGCCTCGAACCCGCGCGGGGACGGGGCGTAGAAGGCCTGCGGCTCCATCTCCTCGGGCCAGTAATTTTGCCCGGAAAAACCCTCGTCCGACGAATGATCGTAGGCATAGCCTTTGCCGTAACCGACGTTCTTCATCAGCTTAGTCGGCGCATTGAGGATGTGCATCGGCGGCATTAGTGACCCCGTCTCCTTGGCGGAGCGCCAGGCGGCTTTCT
>DATDNN010000069.1:0-6814 GCA_036518255.1 Allosphingosinicella sp.
TGACGCTGCCGGGCATTGCGGGTTTCGTCCTGACCATCGGCGCCGCGGTCGACGCGAACGTTCTGATCAACGAGCGCATACGCGAGGAGATACGACGCGGGCGCAAGGTGATGGACGCGCTGGAGACGGGCTATAAGGAAGCGTCGACCGCCATTTTCGACGCGAACATCACCAACGTCATCGCGGCGGTGCTGATGTTCTATTTCGGTAGCGGCCCGGTTCGCGGCTTCGCGGTCGTGCTGATGATCGGCATCGTCACGTCGGTCTTCACCGCCGTCAACTTCACCCGGATGCTCGTGGCGCTTTGGGTGCGTCGCGCCCGTCCGCGCGAACTTCATATTTAAGGAAACGGACCCATGCGCCTTTTGAAGCTGGTCCCCGACAATACCAATATCGATTTCATGCGCTGGCGGACCGTTGGCCTCGTCATCTCCCTTCTGCTCACCATCGCGTCGATCGGCCTCGTCGCGACGCGCGGCCTCAACCTCGGCGTCGATTTCGTCGGTGGGCAGATGGTACGCGTGTCATTCAGCGAGCCGGTGCAGATCGATACGCTCCGCAGCCGCATCGAAGCGCTGAACCTTGGCGAAGCGACGATCCAGGAATTTGGCGGTCCACAGAATGTGTCGATCCGCATGCCGCTGCCCGAAGGCGGCGAGGCGGCGGCCAATGCGGCGGCGGAGCGGGTGAAGGCGGCGGTGCGCGGCGCCTATCCCAGCGCCAAGTTCGACGCCGTCGAAACCGTGTCCGGCAAGGTATCGGGCGAGCTTTTCCGTTCCGGCGCACTCGCCATCGGGCTCGCCATGCTCGGCATCGCCATCTACATCTGGTTCCGCTTCGAATGGCAGTTCGGCGTGGGGGCGCTCACCACCCTGTTCCACGACGTGGTGATGACGTTGGGCTTCTTCTCGCTCACGCAGCTGGAGTTCAACCTCAACGTCGTGGCGGCGATCCTCACTATCGTCGGCTATTCGCTCAATGACACGGTCGTGATCTACGACCGCATCCGCGAGGATCTGCGCAAATACCGCAAGATGGAGATCGTGCCGCTCCTCAACATGTCATTGAACGAAACGCTGTCGCGGACCATCGTCACCAGCCTTTCGATCCTGCTGGCGCTCGCCATGCTGCTGATCCTCGGGCCCGACGTGATTTTCGGCCTCACCATAGCGATCTTCATTGGCATCTTCGTCGGCACCTATTCGTCCATCTACATCTCCTCGCCGATGCTCGTGTGGCTGAAGGTCGGGCCGGACAGCTTCGTCGCGAAGAGCGCTCCGGCGGCCGAGCGCACGGGGCCGCAGAACGAAAGCTTCTGACGGCCATGCCGCGCTTCACCCAGGACGACCGGGCCGAGGGGCCCGTCGTCACCGGGTTTGCGGGGCAGGATTTCATCGTCAGCGGCGGCGTCGTGCGGTCGGTCCTCATGACGCCGCAGGGGGCGGAGGCCTGGTCGCCGCCGCCGCTCGCCGAACTGACGATGGAAGATGTGGCACCGCTTTTCCGGCTGGAGCCGCTCCCTGAATTCCTGATCCTCGGCACCGGGCCGGACATGGGCTTCCCGCCCCGCGCTTTCGTCCGCGCGCTGGAGGAAAAGGGGGTCGGCGTCGAGGCGATGGACAGCAAGGCGGCCGCCCGCACCTGGGGCATGTTGCGCGGCGAGGGGCGCTGGATCGCCGCCGCCCTGATGCCGCTGTCATCCGAGCAGCGATAGGGCGCGCGCCCCGGCGGAGGCCGGGGCCCAGCCCCGCACAATCGCGCCACTGGGCTCCGGCCTTCGCCGGAGCACTGCTTTAGCTCCCTTAGCCGCGTCTTCTTTCTCTTGATCGCTTCGCCTCTGCGGCCCACATGGGGCGCATGCTGATCCAGACCGAAACCACGCCCAATCCGGCGACGCTCATGTTCCTGCCCGGCCGCGAAGTAATGGCCGGCGGCACCCGCGATTTCGCGACGCCCGAGGAGGCCGAGGCATCGCCGCTCGCCGAGGCGATCTTTTCGACGGGCGAGGTGGAAGGCGTGTTCTTCGGCCGGGACTTCATATCCGTGACGGCCGCGCCGGGCGCGCAGTGGAAGGATCTGAAGCCGCAGGTGCTGACCGTCCTTCTCGATCACTTTTCGAGCGGCGCGCCCCTGTTCAAACCGGGCAGCGCGGCGGGCATCGTCATTCCTGAAGACGCCATTCCCGACAATCCCGAGGACGCCGATATCGTCGCGCAGATACGGGAGCTGATCGACACGCGCATCCGCCCGGCGGTGGCGCGGGACGGCGGCGATATCGTCTATCGCGGTTATGACAAAGGCAGGGTCTTTCTCGCCATGCAGGGCGCCTGTTCGGGCTGCCCGTCCTCGACGATGACGCTGAAGCAGGGGATCGAAAGCCTGCTTAAACATTATGTGCCCGAGGTCGAAACGGTCGAGGCGGTCTAGGGCCTGCCGATGATCCTGGTGATCGACAGCGCGACCGAGGCCTGCTCCGTCGCGCTCCTCGACGGACAAGAGGTGGTGCGCGAACGGCACGAGATTGTCGGGCGCGGCCATGCCGAGCGGCTCATTCCGATGATCGCCGAACTGCTTGGCGGCGACACGCCGGACGAGATCCTCGTCGATTGCGGACCCGGCAGCTTCACCGGCATCCGCGTCGGGCTTGCCGCCGCGCACGGCCTTGCCATCGGCTGGGGCGTGCCGGTGCGCGGCTATTCTTCCCTAGCGCTCATCGCGACGCAAGGCGCCGGGCCCGAATTGGCGGTTGCGCTTCACGGCGGACATGGGCAGCTTTTCGTCCAGACCTTTATGCGCGAACCTTTCTCACCCGCGGGACCGCTTGAGTCGCTCTTTCCGGAAGAGGCGGCGGCGCGCGTCACGGCGCGAACGGTACTGGGAAGCGGCGCGGCCCTGCTGGTCGAGACGCGCGGATCCGGCGAGGCGGTGGAGGCCTGGCCCCGCGCGGCGGATGCCCGCCTCCTTCTGCCCGAACTGCGCACCCTTGCGCCCCGGCCGCTCTACGGCCGCGCGCCCGATGCAAAGCCCATGCCCGCATGAGCAGCCTCGACGCGGTCCGCATTGAAGCTGGGGGCGCAGGCGATATCGACGCCGTGATGGCGGTGATGCGGGACAGTTTCGATCCCGGCTTCGGGGAGGCCTGGACGGCGCCGCAATGCGCCGGGATCCTGCCCATGGCGGGTGTCTGGCTGTCACTGGCGCGGATGGACGAATCGGCGGTGGGTTTCACCTTGTCCCGTATCGTCCTTCGGGAAGCGGAGCTGCTCCTCATCGCGGTCAGGAACGACTATCAGGGCCTTGGCGTCGGGCGATTACTTCTCGACAACTTCATCGCGGAGGCGAAAGCGCGCGGCGCGACTCACCTTCACCTCGAAGTGCGCGACGGAAATCCTGCGCTGAAGCTTTATACCGATGCAGGCTTTCGCCAGATAGGTGCAAGAAAGAACTATTATACCGGCGCGGACGGCGCGCTATTTCATGCACTTACCTTGACAAGAACAGTCGAGGTCTGATTTTTTCTGGGACATATTGTCGCGCGCGACTTGCTAAGCGGCGAATCAGGCGCCATTTAGCCCTTGACGGCTCCCCCAAACCGTCTTCCTAGGAGCAACAGGGCACTATCCAATGAATGACAATGAAAACAGCCAAGAAACACTGATTACGCTCACCGCCGATATTGTTTCGGCTCACGTGAGCAACAACAGTGTTTCGGTAAACGATCTTCCGCAGCTCATCCAGAACGTGCATGCGGCGCTTCAGGGTCTTGGCGGCGGTTCCGCCGAACCGGAAGTGAAGCAGCAGCCGGCCGTTTCGGTCCGCTCTTCGATCAAGCCGGACTATATCGTCTGCCTTGAAGACGGAAAGAAGCTGAAGATGCTGAAGCGTCACCTGATGACGCATTACAATATGACGCCCGACGAATATCGTCAGAAGTGGGGTCTGCCCGCGGATTATCCGATGGTCGCACCCAACTATGCCGAACAGCGCCGCTCGCTCGCCAAGAAGATCGGCCTCGGCACGTCGCGCCGTCAGGGCAAGAAGTAAGCGTAAAGACAAAGCGGCCGGCGTCGTGGGCCGGCCGCTTTGACGAGGGCCTTATCTGGTTTACATCCGGCCGATGAGCCGCAGAATCGATATCGAGGCGCTGTGCGCCGAAAAAGGCCTTCGGATCACCGAGCAGCGCCGGATCATCGCGCGCGTCCTGTCCGAGGCCGAAGATCATCCCGACGTCGAAGCGCTGCATGCGCGCGCGTCCGCCGTCGACAGCGGCATTTCCATCGCCACGGTCTACCGCACTGTCCGCTTGTTCGAAGAAGCGGGAATCCTGGAGCGTCACGATTTCGGCGACGGCCGCGCCCGCTATGAAGCGGCTGCCGAAGCGCATCACGATCACCTCATCAACGTGGAAACCGGCGAAGTCATCGAATTCGTCGACGAAGAACTCGAAGCGCTTCAGCGGAAGATCGCGGAGAAACTCGGCTTCCGGCTGGTCGATCACCGGATGGAGCTTTACGGGGTCAAGGTTGACCGGAAGGATTAAGGTGAGGGGTGGCACTTGTGCTCCGGCGCAGGCCGGAGCCCAGCGGTGCCGGTTCGTCGAGCTGGGTCCCGGCCTTCGCCGGGACACGCAGTGGGCGCGAGCGCTGATATGCGCCTGACCTTTCGCATCGCGGCGATCGTCCTCGGCTTCCTCGCCTGCCTGCCCCTTCATTATCTCTGGAAGATCGCCGGCCGCCGCTCCCCCTGGCCGCGCCGCTTTCTCGGCTGGACCGCATGGTGCGCGGGGGCGCGGGTGCGGGTGACGGGCACACCGCTTTCCAGTAACGTCCTCTTCCTCGCCAACCATTTGAGCTGGCTCGACATCCTCGTCGTCGCGGGCGCGAGCGGCGCGTCTTTCGTTTCGAAGGACGATGTGAAACGCTGGCCGCTGATCGGCTGGCTCGCGAGCCTGCATGACACGATCTTCGTCGCGCGGAGCGACCGCAATGGCGTGAAAGGCCAGGCCGACCAGCTGCGCGCCGCGCTCGCCACCGGCCAGCCGGTCGCGCTGTTTCCAGAGGGGACGACGGAGGGCGGGCATGAGATCCTGCCCTTCCGCGCGAGCCTCCTTTCCGCCGTCTTCCCGCCGCCTCCAAACCTCAAGGTGCAACCCATTGCGCTCGATTACGGAGAGGCGGCGCACGATATCGCCTGGGTGGGCAAGGAGCCCGCGCCCGCCAATGCGAGGCGGGTTCTCTCCCGCCGGGGCATTTTGCCGGTGACGGTCCACTTCCTCGCGCCCATCGATCCGCATGAAGCGGCGGACCGCAAGGCGCTCGCCATCCGCAGCCGGGACGAAATCCTCGCCGCGCTCGACGCTTCCGCCGAGGCGCCCGATCGCCTATATGCGGCCGAATGAACCGCGATCCCAAGACTTTCCACGTCAAAAGCTTCGGCTGCCAGATGAACGTCTATGACGGTGCCCGCATGGCGGAGCTGCTCGAGGCGCAGGGCATGACGGCCGCCGGGGATGGGGCCGAGGCCGATCTGGTCGTGCTCAACACCTGCCACATTCGCGAGAAGGCGGCCGAGAAGGTCTATTCCGACATCGGCCGCCTGAAGCGGGAGGATGGATCGCGCCCGATGATCGCGGTGGCGGGATGCGTCGCACAGGCCGAAGGGCCGGAAATCCCGCGCCGCGCGCCGACCGTCGACATCGTCGTCGGCCCGCAGGCCTATCACCGCCTGCCGGAGCTGCTGACCGAAGCGAAAGCGGGCAAGCGCGCACTCGACACCGACATGCCGGTCGAATCGAAGTTCGGCGCATTGCCGGCGCGGCGGCGGCCGGGGCCCAGCGCGTTCCTGACCGTCCAGGAAGGCTGTGACAAATTTTGCACCTATTGCGTCGTCCCCTATACGCGCGGCGCGGAAGTCTCGCGCGGCTGGCAGGCGATCGTCGATGAGGCGAAAGCGCTCGTCGACGGCGGCGCGAAGGAGATCACGCTTCTCGGCCAGAACGTGAATGCCTGGACGGGCGAGGACGATAAGGGCCGCATGCAGGGTCTCGATGGCCTCATTCGCGCGCTTGACGCGCTGCCGGGCCTCGCACGCATCCGCTATACGACCAGCCACCCGAACGACATGACCGAAGGCCTCATCCAGGCGCATGGCGACGTCGAGAAATTGATGCCCTATCTCCACCTGCCCGTTCAGCACGGAAACGACCGGGTCCTGAAGGCGATGAACCGCAGCCATACGTCGCAAAGTTATCTCGCCATCCTCGATCGGGTCCGGAGGGTGCGGCCGGATATCGCCCTTTCCGGCGACTTCATCGTCGGCTTCCCCGGCGAAACCGATGCGGAGTTCGAAGATACGCTGAAACTCGTTTCGGCGGTGAACTATGCGCAGGCTTACTCGTTCAAATATTCCCCGCGCCCCGGCACGCCGGCGGCGGAGATGGAGAATCAGGTGGCTGCGGACGTGATGGACGAAAGGCTTCAGCGCCTTCAGGCGCTCTTGAACGCGCAGCAGCTGGCGTTCAATCAGGCCAGCGTCGGCAAGCGCACGCAGGTGCTGCTGGAACGGCAGGGCAAGAAGCCCGGCCAGCTGGTCGGCAAATCGCCCTGGCTCCAGTCCATCCATCTCGAAACCGTCGCAAAGATCGGCGATATCGTGGACGTTGAAATATTATCCGCCGGGCCGAACAGCCTCGCGGGCGCCGAACTTTTGGAGCAAGCCGCCTGATGCCGCAGAAGAAACTCGATCCCGCAACGCCCCGCGCGCGCCTTGAGATCGAGTTCGCCGAGCCGCATCTGCTTGGGCCGCTCTTCGGCGA
>DATDNN010000070.1:0-2934 GCA_036518255.1 Allosphingosinicella sp.
CCGAGGTCGCCACAAGGTGAATGATCACTTCGGTGTCGGAGGTCGACTGGAAGATCGATCCGCGCGCATTGAGCTCGCGGCGGAGCTTCATCGCGTTGGAGATATTGCCGTTATGGGCAACCGCGAAGCCGCCGGACGACAATTCGGCGAAGAGCGGCTGGACGTTACGGAGCGAGGTTTCGCCCGTGGTCGAATAGCGGACATGGCCGACGGCGGCGCTGCCCGCGAGGCTGCGGATGATGTCGTCCTTGTCGAAATTGCCGGCGACATGGCCCTGGGCGCGATGGCTGTGGAACAGGTGCCCGTCCCAGCTGGTGATGCCGGCCGCTTCCTGGCCGCGATGCTGCAGCGCGTGGAGGCCAAGCGCGACGATGGCCGAGGCGGTTTCCGCGCCCCAGATGCCGAAAACGCCGCATTCTTCGCGTAATTTGTCGCTGTCGAAGGGATTGGTGGTCAACATCATCCTGGCTCGCCGCTCGCCCCGTTGCCGCGCATATAGGAAGCTGCGTGGACTTTGTCGCCCCATTCGTGGCAAATTTGTTGCGGGCAGCCGGAACCCGGCCGCCGCCTTACTCTTTAGAGCCCGCAATGCACCCGATCCTGCTCCTTGCCCTGCTTGCCCTCGCCGCCTGTTCCCGGGGCGGCGAAGAGCGTTCGGAGGGCGGCAAGGGCGCACCTGCGGCCCCCGTTTTCCGGCCCGACGGCCAGCTTGCCAGCCTTACGGGCCTTTATGAGAGCGGGAACAGGCAGGCGCGAAACCAGCTTTGCATCGTCGAGGGTAAAGGGGAAACGCGCTTTGCCTTCGTGGTACACGGCAAGGGCGAGCGGAGCTGCAGCGGCGGCGGCAGTCTTGAGCGGTCCGGCACACGGCTGCGACTCACCCTGTCCGGGGAGCAGCCATGTTCCGTGGACGCGATGCTCAGCGGACGCGAAATCGCAATTTCCGGCCCGGTTCCGTCTACCTGCTCCTATTACTGCACGTCCGGAATGAGCCTTAGCGGAACGCACTTCACTCTCAACGGCGCCTCCATCGAGGACGCCCGCCGCGCCCGCGATTTGGTGGGCGAGCCTTTGTGCGAGGCGCGTTGACCACCCGTCATCCCGGCGAAAGCCGGGATCTCAGACCAGCAAAGGCACCTTCCCGTCATAAGATTCCGGCCTTCGCCGGAATGACGCAGGCCAGATTGACGTTGACGTGAACGTAAAGTAGCTAGGCGCCATGTCAGACACAGCGCTTCATTCCGACTTCAAATCGGCGGATGCCGCCACCCGCACCTACACCATTACCGACCTTTGCGACGAATTCGCCGTCACCGCGCGCGCGCTTCGTTTCTACGAGGATGAGGGGTTGATATCGCCCGAGCGGCAGGGCCTTGCCCGCGTCTACAGCTGGCGCGATCGCGCGCGGCTCGCCTGGATCCTGCGCGGCAAGCGGGTGGGCTTCAGCCTCGCCGATATTCGCGAGATGATCGACCTTTATGACCTTGGCGACAACCGTCAGGAGCAGCGCCGCGTCACCATCGACAAGTGCAAGGCGCGCGTCGATCTTCTGAAGAAGCAGAAGGTCGATATCGATGCGACCATCCACGAGCTCGAAGGGTTTATCCAGCTCGTCGAGCAAGCCGATTTCACCAAATAAGGGCAAAGAGGACCGTCATGCCGATCTATTCCGCTCCCGTCCGCGACACGCGCTACGTTCTCGATCACGTCGTGGGCCTTGATCGCTATTCGAACGTTCCGGGCTTCGAGAATGCGACGCCCGACATGGTGGAAGCGGTGCTGACCGAAGGCGCGCGCTTTTGCGAGGAAGTGATCTTTCCGCTCAATCGCACCGGCGATGAGGAAGGTTGCACCCGCCATGCCGACGGCTCGGTAACGACGCCCACGGGGTTCAAGGAAGCCTATAGACAGTTCGAGGAAGCGGGCTGGGGCACATTGTCTGCGCCCGCCGAATATGGCGGGCAGGGCCTGCCGCAGGTGATCGCGACCGCGTTCAGCGAATATATGCTTTCGGCCAACCAGTCCTTCGAAATGTATCACGGCCTCACCGCCGGCGCGATCGCATCGATCCTCGTCAAGGGATCGGACGAGCAGAAGGCGAAATATCTGCCCAGGATGATCGCCGGCGAATGGACCGGGACGATGAACCTCACCGAACCGCATTGCGGCACGGATCTGGGGCTGCTCCGCACCAAGGCGGAACCGCAGGACGACGGCACCTACAAGATTACCGGCACCAAGATCTTCATCTCCTCGGGCGAGCATGACCTCAGCGACAACATCATTCACCTCGTCCTCGCCAAACGCACGGGCGCGCCGGACAATGTGAAGGGCATCTCGCTCTTCATCGTGCCGAAGTTCCTGGTGAACGACGATGGCTCGCTGGGCGAACGGAACGGCGTCGTCTGCGGTTCCATCGAGCACAAGATGGGCATTCACGGCAATTCGACTTGCGTCATGAATTATGACGGGGCGACCGGCTATTTGATCGGCGAGCCGGAAAAGGGCCTTGCCGCGATGTTCATCATGATGAACGCCGCGCGTCTCGGCGTGGGCCTCCAGGGGCTGGCCCAGGGTGAGGTCGCCTATCAGAATGCGGTCCAATATGCGAAGGATCGCCGCCAAGGCCGCGCCTTGGTGCCGGAACTACGCGACAACGAGGCGAAGGCCGACACGCTGTTCGTTCACCCGGACGTCCGCCGGATGCTGATGGAAATCCGCGCTTATAATGAAGGCGCGCGCGCGCTCATCCTTTGGGGCGCGCTTCAGGTCGACCTGTCCCGAAAAGCGGCGACCGAGGAGGAAAGGCTTGCGGCCGACGACCTCATTTCGCTGCTTACCCCCGTCATCAAGGGCTACGTGACCGACATCGGCTTCGCCAACGCCGTGAACGCGCAGCAGGTGTTCGGAGGCCACGGCTATATTCGCGAATGG
>DATDNN010000071.1:0-6643 GCA_036518255.1 Allosphingosinicella sp.
AGGACGAGCGCCCGCTCCTCCCGCACCGCCGCGACCCGCCAGTGCGTGACGGCGGGTTTACCGGCCGGATCGGGGACGATCCGCCAACCCCTCTCGCGCGAAGAGACTTTCGCGAGCGGCAGATCGATTCGCCCCTCCCGCACCGCCGCGACCCGCCAGTGGGTTACGGCGGGCTTACCTGCCGGATCGGGGACGATCCGCCACCCCCTCTCCCGCGACGAGATTTTCGCGAGCGGCAGGTCAATCCGGCCTTCCCCGCCTTGGGGAACGCCATCGAGGATCGCGGCATAAACCTTTTCCACCTGCCGCGCCTCGAAAGCCGCGGCGAATCTTTTGTGCGCTTTTGGATTGCGGGCGAGGAGCAGGCAGCCGCTCGTATCGCGGTCCAGCCGGTGAACGGGCGTGGGCGCGCGCTGGAAACCAAAGCGCAGGTCCGGCAGATAATCCTCCAGGCTCTCCGCCGGCCCCTTGCCCGGATGGACGGCGAGACCGGCCGGCTTGTCGAGGATGATCGCCTCGCCGTCGATGAAGAGGATTTTGTCGTCCCACATAAGGATTTGCCCTGCCATGGCTGTGGCCCGCGCGCAACGGATCCGCATTTCCTGACGGCCCGTTAACTTTCACACCAAATTAACCTTTTAACTTCACTTAGCGAGCAGTTAACGAAGGTTACCGCGCGTCGAAACGATGTGCGTTGGGATGGTAAAATACGGGGGCGGTGATGCGTGTCCTTCTGATCGAAGACGAACCCACAATGGCGAAGAGCATCGAATTGATGCTCAATAATGAAGGCTTCAACGTCTATACGACGGATCTTGGCGAAGAGGGCCTCGATCTCGGCAAGCTATACGATTACGATATTATCTGCCTCGACCTCAATCTTCCGGACATGCACGGCTACGACGTGCTGAAGAAGCTTCGGGCTGCGAAGGTCGGAACGCCCGTCCTCATCCTCTCCGGCATCGGCGAGATGGATTCGAAGGTCCGCGCCCTTGGCTTCGGCGCCGACGATTATGTGACGAAGCCCTTCCACCGTGACGAGTTGATCGCGCGCATCCACGCCATCGTCCGCCGCTCGAAAGGCCACAGCCAGTCGGTGATCAAGACCGGCAAGCTCGCGGTCAATCTCGATGCCAAGACGGTCGAAGTGGACGGCAGCCGCGTGCACCTCACCGGCAAGGAATATGCCATGCTTGAGCTGCTGTCGCTCCGCAAAGGCACGACGCTCACCAAGGAAATGTTCCTGAACCACCTTTATGGCGGCATGGACGAGCCGGAACTCAAGATCATCGACGTCTTCATCTGCAAGCTTCGCAAGAAGCTCTCCTCGGCCTGTGCGGGCGAAAATTATATCGAGACCGTCTGGGGCCGCGGCTACGTGCTGCGCGATCCGGAGGATGTCGTCGCCGAAGTGGCCTGAGCGCGTCGGCCGCCGTTAAGGCGCGGGCGGGGACGGGCGCTTGCCGCGCGGCGAAGCAGGCTTGCTTTCCGTGGGCTCGCCTTTGTCGGTCACCCGCTGTTCCAGCGTTTCGAGGGCGGACATCGCTTTGTCCGCCATCTTGGCGGCGAGCAGGGAAAAGGCACCGTTCAGCGATCCTGAAGATGCTACTCCAGGGCGATCGCCAGCTGCGTCCTTGCTCGCGCCCGGCTTTCGGCGCTCGGTGAGCGCGCCCGCGGCTGCCACGAGCGCGGCGGCGGCAATATCGGCGACGAGCGGATTGTCGAGCGCGCGCAAGACGGGATCGGCGGCCTTGCGCACTTCCTTGGGCACCTTCACGCCCGCAATCTTCTTCGGCACCTTCAGCTTCTGCTTGCCGTCTTTGCCCTTTGCCATCTCGCCACCTCATTCTGTCTGCCACGCACCTTGCCATAAGCGCAGGCAATGCAAAAGGCGGACCGCCATCCGGCGATCCGCCCCTTTTGCGGAAGCGTGTTGGAAACAGCGTTACTGCTGCTGACGATCTTTCCGTTCGTTATGGCCGCCCTGCTGACGCTGGTTGCCTTGCTGCTGCTGTTGCTGCTGTTTCTGCTGACGGTTCGAAGAACTGCCCTTCTGAGCCATCTTCACTCTCCTTCTTCTTCGGTTAAGCCCGCGCATGCGGGCGAACGGTGGCAAGAACGGTTCGCCCACGACCCCCGTTCCCGCGCTCGTCGGCCTCAAGGCTCGGCTGATCGCGCGGGAACGCCAAGGGTGGGCAGGCGTTTTTCCCTCATGGATATCAAAGACATCGTTGCCCCCAAGGCACCTGACGAGCAGGGCCGTGCGCCCGGCCTCTATGACGAGCAGTTGCAGCGCCAGCAGCAGGAGAAAGCGCTCTTTTGCGCCCAGGTCACGGAGGCGGAGGAGAGGCTGTTTCTCGCCGCTCCGGCGTCTGCATCCGTGATGGGCCGCCTGCGCCGCGCCTTGCATATTGGATAAGGAGAAGAGAATGCCTCGCCCTGACGGCAATCTGTCGACCGAGCATAAGCGCCCCGGCGATGCCACCCGGCCAAGCGACACGCTCGATCGCGACGAGCGGGATGGAGAGGCTGGTAAACGTGCCACTTTCGATCATAAGACGGGGAAGGTGATGGGCTCCGGCTCGGGAGCCGGCGGCAACAATCCCGGCGAGGACTATGACGACGATCCGATGGCCGGCGGCGGTACGGCCGCAGGCGGGCCGGTGCCCGCGTCAAAGGCCAAGGGCCGCCCCAACGACCAAAATCAGAACGACCGGCGATGAGCGGCCGTCCCGGCTCCGGTCATCCCCTCCCCGCGAGCAAGGAAGCGCGGCACGGCGAAATTCCCGAACGGCTGGAGGAGGAAAAGGGCGCAGGCGACGATTTCCCGGAGCAGCTGACGCCCCAGCCGGACGGCGTGGATCCCTCCGGCAAGCCTTATCGCGCAGATCCTGACGTGTAGCTCCCCTGAGAATCTCTTAACTGACGGCTATATCCGCCGGCCAAATCCCGTTACACATGACAGGTTCGTCCGGGGGAACCTTCATGCGTGCGTCCTTTCTGTTTGCCTTGATCCTCACTGCCGCTGGCACGCCCGCCGCAGCTGAAAAACTGCCGAACAAGGGCACGCCCTCGCCCCGCGACATGCTGGCGCAGATCGGATCCGGCGTTTCCGACGAGGAACTGGCCCGTGCCGTGAAGGCGGCATCCGCTTACCCGCTCGGCAGCGTGAAAAATCCCGTGCGGGTCGGCGGACCCGAAGGCGAAAGCGCCTATGTGGCGCGCCTGCGCTGTGCCGAGGGATCGAAGCCCGAAATCGGGCAGCGCGCCCCTGCCGGAATCGGCGCCTATGGCACAATCGTCGACCGCTTCCCGCTCGACTGCAAAGCCGCCGCGCCGGGCAAGGCGGAGATCGTCATGGACATGTATCATGAGGAACATGTCGAAACGAATGCCCCTCCGGGCTTGACCCTCGCGTCCGAATAAAATCGCGATGATCCGTCTCCTGAAAACGCTGGGCACCGCCCTGCTATTCCTGGCGATCGGCGCCTGCTTCTTGCCAACTCTCCTGCCGCCCTTCCTCGATCGCATCTATTATGAAGGGTCTGAGAGCGGCCATTACGATGGCGAGCGTTTCTTCAACCCACTTGACCGCCTGCGCCAGGCCGAGCGGCGTAAACCGAACCGCTTCTTCAGCCGCTGGCTGACCGGAGAAGGCCGCGCGCGCTGGCCGGATCAGGTTCCGGTCACGCCGACTAAGCCCCCCGCCCGTGTCGAAGGGCAGGCGATGAAGGTGACCTGGATCGGCCATGCGACGGTGCTGGTCCAGACGGCCGGCCTCAACATCCTTACCGACCCGATCTGGTCGGATCGCGCCTCACCCTTTTCCTTTACGGGGCCCAAGCGGGTGCGCGCGCCGGGCGTCCACTTCGAAAATCTACCGAAGATCGACCTCGTCGTCGTCAGCCATAATCATTACGACCATATGGACCTTCCCACCCTGAAGCGGCTGTGGGATCGCGACCGGCCGGTGATCGTCACCAGTCTCGGCAACGACACGATCCTGAAGGGCCGAGGCATCGGCGCAGCGGCCCTCGATTGGGACGGTAAGCTGACCTTGCCGTCGGGCGCTGCGGTGCGCGTGGAACGCAACCATCATTGGAGCTCACGCTGGTTTAGCGACCGCAACCGTGCCCTTTGGTCCGCCTTCACCATCATCCTTCCGAGCGGCAATGTCTTCTTCGCGGGCGATACCGGCTATGGCGACGGCGGCTGGGCGCGCGAAGCGGCGGCGCATGGCCCCTATCGCCTCGCCATCCTTCCCATCGGTGCTTACGAACCGCGCGAGGTGATGAAGAACAGCCATATTAACCCGGAAGAGGCGATGCGCGTCTACCGGACGCTCGGCGCAAAGAGCGGTCTTGGCATACATTGGGGCACGTTCCAGCTCACCTTCGAACCTATTGGGGAGCCGCTGGAACGGCTCGCCAAGCTGCGGCGGGAAGCCGGGCCCGAAGGCGCGGGTTTCATCGCGACCGAAGCGGGCCGGACCTGGGACGTGCCACCACTATAAGCTTGTCCCAATCCCGGCGCGTCATGCCAGGCTTGATCCGGCATGACGGCCAAGATCTCGTCTTAAGCCTTCGGCGCTGCCTTGGGATCAGGTGCAGCGCATTGCGCGGCGACTTTCTTGCCCGCGACCTTGCGGCCGATAGCGACGTCCCCGGGGCCGGGCAGATAGGTCTGGGTCCGCGCCGTGACATCATAGCTCGTGGCGGTATAGCTGCCTTCTAGGCTCACCTGGATATCGCCTTCGACATCCTTGCGCTCGCAGCCCAATGTGGCATTGAGGCGGCCGCGCGACATGTAGAAGCTTTCATAGGTGCATTCGCCGGCATCGGCGCCGACGAACAGCGCGGGCTGCGGCTTGGCGACGTCCGCTGTGGCAAGGCAGTCGATTTCGGTAGCCTTGTCGCCAACCGCCGTCTTGATTGCAGGCGGCGTCTTGTCGAGCGAGTCGACGCTGATCACTTCCGAAGCGGCTTCCCACTGACCCGCTTCCATCTTGAGATTGCTGGTGTCGGCTTTCTGATCGGCTTCCGCGCCAGAGCAGGCGGCAAGAACGATGAGCGGCATCAAGGCAATGGCACGCATTTGGGCATCCCCCTTCTTGTTATGCCGGGATGCTAGCGCGCGGCATCGGGAATGGCCATATAGCTTGCATGGCGATCCAAATCCGCACCAGCCTGGAAGAACCGGAAACCGGCCAGGACTTCGTCCCCCACCGCCCGCAGCGCCCCGAAAAGAGCGAGGGCGGCAAGGCGTTCAAGATCGTGTCCGATTACGAACCAGCGGGCGACCAGCCCGCGGCGATCAGAGAGCTTGTCGGCCAGATCAAGGAAGATGAACGCACCCAGGTGCTCCTCGGCGTTACCGGCTCGGGCAAGACTTTCACCATGGCGAAGGTAATCGAACAGACGCAGCGGCCTGCCTTGATTCTTGCGCCGAACAAGATCCTCGCCGCCCAGCTTTACGGGGAGTTCAAGAGCTTCTTTCCCGACAATGCGGTCGAATATTTCGTCAGCTATTACGATTATTACCAGCCGGAAGCCTACGTCCCGCGCTCCGACACGTACATAGAGAAGGAAAGCTCGATCAACGAGGCGATCGACCGGATGCGTCATTCGGCGACCCGCGCCCTCCTCGAACGCGACGATGTGATCATCGTGGCGTCGGTGTCCTGCCTCTACGGCATCGGATCGGTGGAAACCTATTCGGCGATGGTTTTCAGCCTGAAAAAGGGCGAAACCGTCGATCAGCGCGAGATCATCCGCAAGCTCGTCGCGCTCCAATATAAGCGCAACGACCAGGCCTTCGCGCGCGGCAACTTCCGGGTGCGCGGCGACAATCTCGAAATTTTTCCCTCGCACTATGAGGACACCGCCTGGCGCATCAATTTCTTCGGCGACGAGATCGAGGAGATCGTCGAGTTCGATCCGCTGACCGGCAAGAAGGTGGCGAGCCTCGATTATGTAAAGGTGTACGCCAACAGCCACCACGTCACACCGGGTCCGACGCTGAAGCAGGCGATGGAGGCGATCAAGCATGAGCTTGCCGAGCGGCTCAAGGAGCTCGTCGCGGAAGGCAAATTGCTCGAAGCGCAGCGCCTCGAGCAGCGCACCAATTTCGACCTCGAAATGATTGCGGCGACTGGCTCCTGCGCGGGGATCGAGAATTACAGCCGTTTCCTTACTGGCCGCCTCCCTGGCGAACCACCGCCCACCCTGTTCGAATATCTCCCCGAAAACGCCCTCCTCTTCGTGGACGAAAGCCACCAGACGATCCCGCAGATCGGCGCGATGGCGCGCGGCGACCACCGGCGGAAGCTGACGCTTGCCGAATATGGCTTCCGCCTCCCCTCCTGCATCGACAACCGCCCCCTGCGCTTCAACGAATGGGATGCGATGCGCCCGCAGACCGTAGCCGTCTCCGCGACGCCGGGCGGCTGGGAGATGGAGCAGACGGGCGGCGTCTTCTCCGAACAGGTCATCCGCCCCACCGGCCTTATCGATCCGCCGGTCGACATTCGCCCGGTCGAGGACCAGGTCGACGATCTCATCCACGAGACAAAGGAGACGGCGAAGAAGGGCTATCGCACCCTCGTCACCACCCTTACCAAGCGCATGGCGGAGGATCTCACCGA
>DATDNN010000072.1:0-2202 GCA_036518255.1 Allosphingosinicella sp.
TGCGCCTGCTCCTCGGGGCTTGGCTGCGCCGCCTGCATCATGCCGTCGACGAAGAGGCGCAGGCCCGTTTCGGTGGGGATGCGCCCGGCCGAAGTATGCGGCGCGGCGAGCAGCCCCGCCTCCTCCAGATCCTGCATCACATTGCGGATCGAGGCGGGAGAGAGATTGAGCGCCGAAATGCGGGAAATGGTGCGCGAGCCGATCGGCTGGCCGGAATCCAGATAGCCTTCCACCACCAGCCGGAACACGTCGCGCGCGCGGGCGGTGAGTTCGCTGACGGGAGGCGTGGTCATATCGTGTCATTTAATTCAAGCGAAGCGGCGTGCAACCCGCAGCGGATGTTCGCGGACGGCCCGGAGGCGTTATCCGAAAATAGTGCTTTGTCTCCCACGATGGCTATCCAGCTGCGGCCTCCGCCCGTGGCCCACCAAGCGCGGTCCTCCAGACGTGATCTCCCAGACGCGGTCCTCCAAGCTAGGAGCGACCAGCTTAGACGCGTAAAAACCTCCTTTCCTTATAAGAATGTCTTATTAGTGTTCCTTATAAGGGAAAAGCTTGCTTGACTCTCGCTAGGCTTGACGTGGCTCACCTTGGGCTGGCGAGGGTCTTAGCCTGCCTAATCCTATCTGTTCACGGGGCAGCGTCGGGCCTCCATTGCAACTCCTCCCCCACAAACTTTTGCTGGAATTAGGAGCAGTAACGGGCTCCTGCTTTGCGCAGAAACACAACGGGGTGGCGCCGGGAGACCGGGAAAGCTAAGGCGCGGGTACACAAGCGAAAGGATTTTCATGCGCCCTTCAGGACGCGCGCCCGATGAGATGCGGGCCATTGCCATCGAACCCAATTTCACCCGCCATGCCGAAGGGAGCGTGCTCGTCTGCTTCGGCGACACCAAGGTGCTGTGCACCGCCTCGGTCGAGGAGAAGGTGCCGCCGTTCCTGCGCGGCAAGGGGCAGGGCTGGGTGACGGCGGAATATGGCATGTTGCCGCGCGCCACGCATACGCGGGGGAGCCGCGAGGCGGCGAAGGGCAAGCAGTCCGGCCGCACGCAGGAAATCCAGCGGCTGATCGGCCGCTCGCTCCGGGCGGCGGTCAATCTGCAAAAGCTCGGCGAGCGGCAGATCACGCTCGACTGCGACGTGATCCAGGCGGACGGCGGTACGCGCACCGCGTCCATCTCAGGCGCTTGGGTCGCGCTACGCATCGCGGTCGACAAATTGATCGCCGCCGGCCTGATCACGGAAGACCCTATCGAGCGGAAGGTCGCGGCGGTATCCTGCGGCATACACGGCGGAACCGCCTTGCTCGACCTCGATTATGAGGAGGATTCCACGGCCGGTGCGGACGGTAATTTCGTCCTGACCGACGATGGCAACATCATCGAGGCGCAGGTGACGGCCGAAGGCGAATGCTATGACGAGGAAGGTCTGCTGAGGCTGCTCCGCCTCGCCCGCATTGGCTGCAAGGAGATTTTCGCCGCGCAGGACAAGGCGAGCGGGCGGTGACGCGGCGGCTCGAACCCGGCCGACTGGTCATCGCCAGTCATAACAAGGGCAAGATCCGCGAGATCGCCGAGCTGCTGGGGCCGTACGGGATCGAGCCGATTTCGGCGGCGGAGCTTGGCCTGCCGGAGCCGGACGAGACGGGAAATACCTTCATCGCCAATGCGGAGCTGAAAGCGCGGGCGTCGGCGGATCTGTCCGGGCTGCCTGCGCTGGCCGACGATAGCGGCCTTTGCGTCGATGCGCTGGACGGCGCGCCCGGAATCTATTCGGCGCGTTGGGCGGAACTGCCGTGGTCGGAGCGCATGGTCGATCCGGCGGCCGACGCGGGCGAAGTGAAGGTGGAACGCGACTTCGGCTATGCGATGGAGCGGATCCACAACGAACTGCTCGCCAAAGGGCCTGAGGCGGGGCGGGACGCCCATTTTGTCTGCGCATTGTCGGTCTGCTGGCCGGACGGGCACATTGAGAGTTTCGAGGGGCGTGTCTACGGCACGCTCGTCTGGCCGCCGCGCGGGGACCAGGGCTTCGGCTACGATCCGATGTTCCAGCCGATAGGGCGTGAAGAAACGTTCGGGGAAATGGACCAGAGCGAAAAGCATGGCATGAGTCACCGGGCGGACGCATTCCGGAAATTGGTGGAAGCGCTGATCGGATGATGGGCGACGAGATCCTCCCCGGAACGGGGAGGGGGACCGCC
>DATDNN010000073.1:0-2349 GCA_036518255.1 Allosphingosinicella sp.
GCTGCCGCCCATCCGGCACCTGGAACCGAGGCTCGGTCCGCTCCTTTTCCAGCTGCCGCCGCGCTTCAAGATCAACCTCGAACGATTGGAAGAATTCTTAAGCGCGCTTCCAAAAGACCTCACCCACGTCTTCGAATTTCGAGAAAAAAGCTGGTTCACAGAAGAAGCGCTCGCGCTTCTCGACCGGTACGGTGCCTCTTTCTGCATCCACGACATGCCGGGTTCCGCCACCCCGCGCTGGGTCGCCGGTAAGATCGCCTATATCCGCTTCCACGGCGGCGAGGGGAAATATTGGGGCCGCTATTCCGATGAAGGCCTGCTCGACTGGAGTGGCTGGATGGCCGATCAGGCGCGGCAGGGCCGAGATGTCTGGGCCTATTTCAACAACGACATCGAGGCCCACGCCATCCACGACGCGCAGACGCTGAAGGCGATGGTGCGGCAGGCGGTGCGTTAATCAATAAGTCGTTACCCTGAACTTGTTGCAGGGTCCATGCCGATGACACTCCCGAAGTCACGCGCATGGATGCTGAAACAAGTTCAGCATGACGGCGGTGCTAACGCTTCAGCGCTTCCTGAAAAGCAGCCACCGCCGCGCCCGGCCCCTCCGGATGATTCCAAACCGCCCCGCAAACCGCGAGGAAATCCGCACCCGCCTCGACCAGCACCCGGCCATTGTCCGGCGTGATACCGCCGATCGCCACGCACGGTATCTCGAACAGGGTGTTCCACCAGCCGAGGATCGAGGGGTCGGGCCGATGCTCCGTTTCCTTCGTTGTTGTAGGAAAGAAGGCGCCGAAGGCAACATAGTCGGCGCCCGCCTCCCCCGCCTCCATGGCGAGGTGGCGGCTGTCGTGGCAGGTGACGCCGATCTGGGCATTGGGCCCAAGCAGCGCGCGCGCCTCGCGCGGATCGCCGTCGCCCTGCCCCAGATGCACGCCGTCGGCGCCGATCCGTTTGGCGAGCGCCATATCGTCATTGACGATGAAGGCGACGTCATGTTCGGCGCAAATGCGCTGGAGCGTTTCGGCAAGCCGCGCCGCCTCATGCTGGTCGACGCCCTTCACCCGGAACTGAAACGCCGCAACTGGACTGGCTTCAAGCGCCGCGCGCAACCGCTCCGCAAAATCGCCGCCCACGTCGAGGGGCGAGATCAGGTACAGCTGGCAATCGCCCCGCGCTGCCGCGTCGAAACGGCTGGCGAAACTCGGATCAAGGGTAAGTTCGTCATCATCTTGCATCATAGTTTCCGTCATTGCGAGGAGCGAAGCGACGAAGCAATCCAGAAATGCTCTCAAGCCCTTGCTGGATCACCTCGCCCCGCTCGCAATGCACTGCCCCGTCACCCCGGCGAAAGCCGGGGTCTCGGACGGAATGGCGCCTTATCGTAACGATATTCCAGCGTGCGCCGGAATGACGCGCTATGTCAGCCCTTCACCGTCGACGCCTGGTAGATCTCGTCGATGGCCTCACCCAGCGCCTTGTCGAATTCCGCGTCGTCCATCTGGTGGCGAAGGTCCGAGAGGAGCGCGCGGGAGAAGCTGGCGATCATGCCATCGTTCTTCGCCAGTTCCCGGCACGCTTCGGTGCGGGAGAAACCGCCCGAAAGCGCGACGACGCGCAACACGCACGGATGATCGACGAGCGGCTTGAACAGGTTCGGCTCGGCGGGAATGGAAAGCTTCAGCATCACCTTGCTGTCGCCCGGCAGCGCGTCGAGCGCCTTGGTGAGTTCCTCCAGAAGGATGCGGTCGGCCCCGGCCCGCTCCGGGCTCTTGATGTTCACTTCGGGCTCGATGATCGGAACGAGGCCCGCTGCGAGCACCTGACGCGCTACCTCGAACTGCTGCTGCACCACGGCGGCGATGCCCTCGCGATTGGCGAGGTTGATGACGGACCGCTCCTTGGTGCCGAACACGCCGAGGTCCCGCGCACGGGCGAGCAGCGCGTCGAGGCCGGGCATCGGCTTCATCAGCTGCACGCCGTTCGCCTCATCCTCCAGCCCCTTGTCGATCTTGATGAAGGGCACGACGCCCTTGTCGATCAGCGCCTGGGGCGTGGGCTTGCCGCCCACCTCACCGTCCATCGTCTTTTCGAAGAGGATCGCGCCGATCACCTTGTCGCCGGTAAAGGCCGGCGAGGTGATGATGCGGCTGCGCATCTGGTGGATGAGGCCGAACATCTCCTCGTCATTCGACCAGGCCCCTTCCTCGATCCCATAGCCCTTCAGCGCCTTGGGCGTCGAACCGCCGCTCTGGTCGAGCGCGGCGATGAAACCTTGGCCCGAGGCGATTTTTTCCATCATCTTGCTGTCCGCCATTGTCATCCTCTCCGGTCTTTTTCTTATTT
>DATDNN010000074.1:0-3327 GCA_036518255.1 Allosphingosinicella sp.
GCACGCGCTCCGGATGAGTTCGGCCCTGAAGCCTGCATCCTCAACGCCCCGCCCTTCCAGAAGCCAGCGGTCGGCACGCTGGGCGCGCTCTTCGGGCGGAACCGTCGGCAGGCGTTCAAACAATTGATGGAGGAGCCGCCCGCGCTCGGCCGCCAAACGCAAGGCAGGCGTGGGCGGCGGATCGGCGACATCGTCCTCGCCGAGGGAGGATGGCGCCAGCGGACGCGGCGGACGGGCTTCTTCGGGGGCCATCCGATGAATCCATTCCGGGAGCGGCGGCGCTTCCTCGCTCCGTTCGATTGCTTCAAGGGGCGCAGCCGGACGCGTTTCCACTCCAAACCGGCGGGCCTGTTGCCAAAGCGGCACCTCCGCAGTGCTGGCGCCCAGCCGGTCCAGCGTCGTCTCGATCGCGCGATACCAGCTTGCTTCCGGCGGGCCGTTTCGATCGGCGGGCCCGAGCGCGCCGCCGATATAGAGCCGCTCCTCGGCCCGGGTGAGCGCGACATAGAGGAGCCGCCAATGCTCCTCGCGCTCCCGTGCTTCCCGCGCCGCAACTTCGGAGGAAAGCGGTTCGTCCAATTCCTCCTTGCGCGGCCGGAAAACGGGAACCTCCAGTTCCTCGTCCAGCCTGAGCGCCGCGAAGCCGTCGCGTTTGCGGCCCGGATCGACCGTCGCGTCGGCGAGGATGACAACCGGCGCCTGCAGCCCCTTGGAGCCATGCACGGTCATCACCCGCACGGCATCGAGCGGGGCGGAAGGATCGCGCACGATCTCCACATCGCCGCGCGAGAACCAGTCGAGGAAGCGCTGGAGCGAGGGCGCGCCGCGGCCTTCGAAGTCGAGGGCGCTGGACAGAAGTTCCTCGATGGGATCGCGCGCTTCCGGCCCCAGTCGCTCGAGCAATTTGCGCCGTCCCCCGATCGGCCCGGAAAGGATCGTTTCGAGGAAGATGTGCGGCGTCGCATAATCGGCCATGGCGAGGATGGAGAGCAGCGCCTCCACCGCCTCCGCCGCCTTTGGAGTGAGCCCCGCCTTGCCGCGAAGCGCCGGCCACAGCGGCCCCTCCCGCCCATGGGCAATCGCGTACAGCTCCTCCTGCGTCCAGCCGAATAGCGGCGAGACGAGCAGGTTGGCGAGATTGAGGTCGTCGAGCGGTTGCACGGCAAAGGCGATGGCCGCGACCAGATCCTTGACGGCGAGCGGCGCGTTAAGAAGCAAGCGGTCGACGCCCGCCACCGGCACGCCTTCGGCATGCAGCCGCGCCACGATCAGGCCCGCGAGCGCGCTCCGCCGCCGGACGAGGATCAGGATGTCCTCGGGGCGGAGCGGACGCTTCTTCCCTTCGATCAGAAATGGAGCATCGAGCCAGGCGCGGATCTGGCGCGCCAGCGTGGCGGCATAGCGGCGGGTGGCATCGCCGATCCAGCCCTCCTCCCCTTCCTCGACATCCTCGTCCCCGCTTTCGGTGGTGAACGGCGCCCAGAGCGTCACCGAACCCGGGCGGTCGCGATGATGGCTTTCGTGCGTTGCGGGGGGCGCCGGAAGGCCGAGGGCGGCCGGGCCGAGCGTCGCCAGACAAGCATCGACGAAATCGAGGATGGCAGGCGAGGAGCGGAAACTGCGGCTGATCGAGAGATCGAGAAAGCGCGCCTCGACGGCGCCCGCCTCCCGCGCAAACCAGGCGCGGGCGATTTCGAACGCCTGCGGGTCGGTGCCCTGGAAGCCGAAGATCGCCTGCTTGTAATCGCCCACGGTGAAGATGGTGCGGCGGCCGGGCGGATCATATTCGCCGCCGCCCCGCGCGCTTTCTCCCGCAAAGAATTCGAGGGTGAGCGCGCGGACGATGTTCCATTGCTTCTCGTTCGTGTCCTGCGCCTCGTCGATCAGCACATGATCGGTGCGCTGATCGAGCTTGTAGCGCACCCATTCGCCCATGCCGGGGGTGAGAAGCAGCCGCTCGGCGGCGCGGATGAGATCGTCGAAATCCACCGCCCCCGCCGCCTGCTTCGCCTCGGCATAAGCGAAGGCGAAGGCCTGGCCCGCGCGAAGGCCCGCGGCGATCGGGGCAACGAGTCCGGCCTTGGCGCGCATGCGCAGAAGCGCGCCGCAGCATTCGGCGAGATCGGCGGCGAGCCGCTCATAATCCGGATCCGCCTTGATCTGGCCCGGCTTGACCGCCCGGGGCTCGCCCGCCTTGGTGAGAACGACGTCCCCGAGTTCAGACAATGTCGCGGCCCGTTCGGCGCCGGACCGCGCGCGCCAAGCGCCGATCGCCTCGCAGCATTTGAGGCCGGTGGCGGTGCCCCAGGCCCGGTTCGCCTCGCACAAACGATCGATCAAGTCGAGATCGAACATATTGTCTTCGCAAAGGCTTGTGATCCGTTCTTCAATATCACCGGAAGGCAGGTCAAAGGCGTGCCGCAGCCGCGCTTCGATGCCCTGCGCCGCACCCAGCTTTTCCATCGCATCGGGCGCACGGGCGCAGCGCATCAGGAAGGCTTCCGCCCCCGCCTCCCCGAGCCGGTGGCTCAGCGCCTGAATGTCGGAAATTACCGGACGGTCCCCGCCTCTCTCTGCCCGCACCAGCAGATCGGCGAGCGTCTGCCGGGCAAGCTGCTTCTCTTCCCGCCCGTCGAGCGCGCGAAAGCCCGGCATCATGCCCGCCTCGGCCGGAAAGGCGGCGAGCAGCGATTGCGCGAAGGCGTGAATGGTCTGGATGCGCAGCCCGCCGCCCGGCGCGTCCAGCACCCGCGCGAACAAGGTGCGCGCCATGCGCACCGCGTCCGCATCGGTAGGCTCGCCGAGCGCGAACAATTCCTTGCGAAGCGCCGCCTCGTCGAGCCGCACCCAATAAGCAAGCCGGGCATGGATGCGATCCGCCATTTCCGCCGCCCCCGCCTTGGTGAAGGTGAGGCAGAGGATGGAGGACGGATCGGCGCCGCGCAGGAGCAGGCGGAGTACGCGGGCGGTAAGAACGTGGGTCTTCCCCGTCCCCGCAGACGCGGACAAGGCGGCATGCTCGGCAGGATGCGAGGCGCGAAGCTGATCGCCCTCAAGCCGGTCGAGCGGCCTCAGTTTGCCTGACATGGACGAGGAGTTCCGCGCATAGGCAAGGCTATAGAGCCCCCTCACGCGCGCGCCAACAGGGCTTTCGGACCGGCCTTCTTTCACGCTATCGGGCCACCAGATATCGGGGAGACCAACATGTTCCTTTCACCCAGCCGCCGCGATTTCCTTGCTCTTGGCGGAGCGGCCGGAATGGCTTCCCTGATCCCTTCAGCGGCAAAGGCTCTCGAGCCGTCCCCGCCCCCGCAGCCTATCGGGCCC
>DATDNN010000075.1:0-2177 GCA_036518255.1 Allosphingosinicella sp.
GGATGAAGGGCTGATCGACCGGTTCGACCAGGTGTTCGGCAAGGTCTTCAAGGGGCTGGAGGCCAGCTACGGGACGGAAGAAGCGCCGATCCCGGAGGAGTGGCTGAGGAAGATCGCCGAACTCTATCTGACGCCCGAGCAGATGGCGGAGATCAAATCGCTTGGCTCCTGGGACGAAATCATGGAGACGCTGAAGAAGCGCCTGGAAGAGCAGAAGGAGCGGCACCAGGGCGGGAACAAGTGGATCGGCACGGGCGGCACCTCTCCCTACGGCCATGGCGGCTATAATCCCGAAGGCGTGCGCATCGGCGGCGAAGGGCGGCATGGACGCGCAATCAAGGTGTGGGACAAGCGTGAGTTCCGCAACCTCGATAGCTCCAGGGAGCTTGGCACCCGCAATATCAAGGTCGCGCTCCGCCGCCTCCGCCGCTTCGCCCGCGAAGGCGCAGCGGACGAGCTCGACATCGACGGCACGATCGACGGCACGGCGCGGAAGGGCTGGCTCGACATCCGCATGCGGCCCGAGCGGCACAATGCGGTGAAGCTGCTCCTCTTCCTCGACGTCGGCGGATCGATGGATCCCCATATCCGGCTGTGCGAGGAACTGTTCTCCGCCGCGACATCGGAGTTCAAGAACCTGGAATTCTTCTACTTCCACAATTGCGTCTATGAGGGCGTGTGGAAGGACAATCGCCGCCGTTTCACCGAGCGAACGCCGACCTGGGACGTGCTCCACAAATATGGGCATGACTATAAGCTGGTCTTCGTGGGCGATGCATCCATGTCCCCTTACGAGATCAGTCATCCGGGCGGCTCCGTGGAGCACTTCAACGAAGAAGCAGGCGCCGCCTGGATGCAACGGATGGTGAGCACCTATCCCGCCGCCGTGTGGCTCAATCCGATTGCGGAGCGGCATTGGGGATATACCCATTCCATCCAGATGATCCGCGAACTGATGCGGGGCCGGATGTTCGAGCTGACACTGGCAGGTCTGGACGGCGCGATGCGGGAGCTTTCCCGCAAGAACTGATCAGCCATGCGGTGCGTTGGCGCAACGAGGAAGGAGCAGCCCCGATGTTCAGGAGCATCAACCCCGCGACTAGCGAGGAGCTCGCCACTTACGAAGAGCTGGCCCCGGCCGAGGTCGAGGCGAAGCTCGGCAAGGCCGCCGATACATTCCGGCACTGGCGAACCACCAGGCCGGAGGAGCGCGCCGAGCTCCTCTCCCGCATCGCGGACCGCTATGACGCGAACAAGGAGAGGCTCGCCCGCACGATCACGCAGGAGATGGGCAAGACCTACAAGTCCGCCCTCGCCGAAATCGAGAAATGCGCCGCGGGCTTCCGCTATTATGCGAAGAAAGGCCCCGCCATGCTGGAGGCGAAGCGGGTCACCCTCGCCAATGGCGGCCGGGCCGAGATCCACCTTCTCCCATACGGGCCGGTGCTGGCCGTCATGCCGTGGAACTTTCCCTTCTGGCAGGCCGTCCGCTTCATCGCCCCCGCGATCATGGTCGGCAATGTCGGCCTCCTGAAGCATGCGAGCATCGTGCAGGGCTGCGCGCGCCTCCTGGAAGAGATGGTGCTGGAGGCGGGTGGACCGGAAGGGCTGCTCCAGAATCTCGCCATCAAGTCGGGCGCGGTGGCGGACGTGATCGCGGACGACCGCATCGTCGCGGTGACGCTGACCGGAAGCGAGGGCGCGGGCGCCTCGGTCGCGGAAACGGCGGGTCGCCACCTCAAGAAAGTGGTGCTGGAACTGGGCGGTTCCGACCCCTTCATCGTCATGCCCTCGGCCGATCTCGACCTCGCCGCGAAGACGGCCGTTACGGCGCGCATCCAGAATACGGGCCAGTCCTGCATCTGCGCCAAGCGGATGATCGTCCACGCCGACATTTACGACGCCTTCCTGGACCGTTTCTCAGAAGGCATGCGGGCGGTGAAAGCAGGCGATCCGTTCGATGCCGCGACCGACATGGGTCCGCTGTCGAGCTTCGAACAGCGCGACACGGTGCTGGCCCAGATCGAGGAAGCGGAAAATGCGGGCGCAAAGCGCCTGTTCGGCGGCGAGCGCGTCGGCAATGAAGGCGCCTTCCTCTCTGCGGGAATCCTCACGGACGTGCCCCCGGACAGCCATGTCGCGAAGGAGGAGATATTCGGCCCCATAGCCATGGTCTT
>DATDNN010000076.1:0-2132 GCA_036518255.1 Allosphingosinicella sp.
TGGCGATCTTGATGAGCGCCGCTGCGAGGGTTTTGCAGGCGCCGCTAGCTGCGACCAGTGCCTCGTGGCCCGCGAGCGCCGCGAATTTGTTGGGCGCCGACACCAAAGGCAGGCCCGTTGCCGCCGCGAGGCGCGCCGCTACGAGCTCACCGAAGCCGGCGGGCGCGTTGAGGCCGGTGCCGACCGCCGTGCCGCCTTGGGCGAGCTGGCACATGCCGTGCATCACCGCCGGCTCGATCCGCTTGGTGCAGCGGTAGAGCTGGTTCGCATAGCCCGAAAATTCCTGCCCCAGGGTCAGCGGTGTCGCGTCCTGAAGATGGGTGCGGCCGATCTTGACGATGTCGCTCCATCCCTCGGCCTTGGCCTGAAGGGCCGCGCGCAAGTCTTCGAGGGCCGGCATGAGGCGCCTCGTAGCGGCGCGGGCGGCGGCGATATGGAGGGCGGTCGGGAAGCTGTCGTTGGACGATTGGGCCCGATTGACGTCGTCATTGGGATGAACCGGACTCTTGCCGCCGCGCTGCCCGGTGAGGATCTCGTTGGCGCGGCCCGCGATCACCTCATTGACGTTCATGTTGGACTGGGTGCCGGACCCCGTCTGCCAGATGACGAGCGGGAACTGATCGTCATGGTCGCCCGCCACGATTTCGGCCGCCGCCTGCTCGATGGCTTCGGCCTTTTGCGGATCGAGGCCGTGGGCGCGGTTCACGCGGGACGCCGCCTGCTTCACGATGGCGAGGGCGTGGACGATCTCCACCGGCATCCGCTCGCGCTGCCCGAACGGGAAATTCTCGATGGAACGCTGCGTCTGCGCACCCCAATAGGCGTTGGCCGGAACCTGGATGGGTCCGAAGCTGTCGGTTTCGGTGCGGGTTTCCTCAGTCATCTCAGCTTTCCCGTCATGCTGAACTTGTTTCAGCATCCATCGGCGAGCAACACCTTTGGCCGCAGGATGGACCCTGAACCAAGTTCAGGGTGACGGCCTGCCAAAGCCGTCACTTCTTCCGGCTGAAATCCACGGAAACGACGTTCGATCCGTCCTCTATGGGAGCCGCGACCGGATGGTCGTTTTCCGCTTCCTCGTGCGGGGAGGGGCCTTCCTCCTCGACCTCGGCATGGAATTGCAGCGCGAAATCGACGGCGGGATCGACGAAGGCCGTGATCGCGGCGAAGGGGATGACGAGCTTGGCCGGAACCTGGTTGAAGCTGAGGCCGATCTCGAACAGATCCTTCTTCACCTTCAGATCCCAGAAGCGGTTCTGGATGACGATGGTCATCTCGTCCGGGAAGCGCTCGATCAGATGCTGCGGGATATCGACGCCCGCCGCGCGCGTCTTGAAGGTGATGTAGAAATGGTGGCCGCCCGGCAGATCGCCGGTCTTCTGCACCTCGCCAAGCACCCGGCCGACGACGGCGCGCAAGGCGTCCTGAACGATCTCGTCATAGGGAATCAGGCTGTCGGGCGTTTCGTCACTCATGCTTTGACTCGTAGCGCCGCCGGCTTCACGGTCAAGCGCGATGCGCCGTGCCGGATTGCGCGCCGGACGGCGGCCCAAGGGAGGAAGAGATGCCGATCGACGCGACGCAAGCCTATGACGAAGAAAATATTTTCGCCCGGATCCTGCGCGGCGAGCTGCCGTGCAAGAAGGTGTTCGAGGACGATCATGTCCTCGCCTTCCACGACATCAATCCCGCCGCGCCGACGCATATCCTGGTGATTCCGAAGGGGCCGTACGTGTCCTGGGACGATTTTTCGGCCAGGGCGTCGGACGCCGAAATCGGCGCCTTCGTGCGCGCCGTCGGCAAGATCGCGCGGGACGAAGGCCTGGTGGCGCCCGGCTATCGCCTGCTCGCCAATACCGGCCCCGATGCCGGTCAGGAAGTGCCCCATCTTCACGTCCACATCTTCGGCGGACGCCCCCTCGGGCCGATGCTTGGTCGTTAAAGCGTCATAAACTGTTGCGCGCCGCGAGATTGCGGCTAGGCTCCGGCTCCGCAAATAACAACCAGGCGGCGTGGGGCGCCGCCGACTTAAGGGGATCTGCATGATTTTCGGGCGCATCAAGCCACTCGATGCGATTTTGGCGACGGCTGAGAAGAAGTCGCTGCATCGCACCCTGGGGGCTTTCCAGCTT
>DATDNN010000077.1:0-3683 GCA_036518255.1 Allosphingosinicella sp.
GCTTCGTCTGCTTGTCGGCGATCGTCGTCCGTTCGGCGAGCGGATAGAGATAGAAGTCGCCGAGCCGTTCCCGTCCCGCGGTTTCCGTGCCCGGCTGCATCGATCCGCGCGGGACATAGCCCTCGCCTCCGCCGCCCGCGACGAGGATCGTGCTGGCATTCTGGAAGGTCGTGCCGGTCTGGTTGGTGAGCGTCACCCATCCCTGCACGTCCATCTTGCCCGCTTTCTCGTCAAACATGGCGACATAATCGGCCTTCCAGTCGAGGCCCCGCGTCAGATAGCCGAGCCGCACCGGCCGCGGCCCGCTCTTCTCACTTTGCAGGGTCACCGAAAGCGTCGGGCGGGCGCGCAGATTTTCCGGCACCTTGTCGAAGATCACCCGCACCGGCAGGCCGTCGTCGCGCAGCACCTCGATCCGGTTGCCGATGCGCAGCACCACGCCGCCATTGGCCGCGAGCACGGTCGCCCGCTCCCGCTCCTCCTTGCCCGTGGCCGGATTGGTGCGCACCAAAGTCACCGTCTCGCCCACCGCCTTTTCCATGAGGGCCGAGGGAGAGAGCAGGTCATAGTCGAAATTCTGCTCGACGACCGAAAGACCATCCCCTGCGAGCGAGACCGTCTCCGCCTCGATCTGCGCCGACACGTCCGGAAATTCCTGGCGCGTCCGGCCGGACGCTATGTCGAGGCGCCGGACATCCTGCACCAGCGCAATGTCGTTATTGTAGATGGTGACGGCAACATCCCCTTGCGCGTTCTGCGCCTGCGCGGCGCCGGACAAGATCGTGGCGGCAAGAAGAAGATGTCGCATGAAAGGCTCCCGGCTGTTCAGGCCGGGAACCTTGTTACACTGTCACAACGAAATCAATCTAGAATTCGACTTGCGCTCGCAGGCCTAGGCTGTCGACGCCGTAGGAGCGCTCGTTGGCGGGCTCGGACGAGGCCGGCACGACGGTAAGCGCGAGCGGGCCGCCTGTGACGTCGGCATGACTGTACTGAAGGAGGAAGCGCACATAATCGATCGGGTTCCAGATCGCGCTCAACTGATAGCCGGTCTGGCTGCCCCCCCCGACGAAATTGGGGTCGCCCGTACCGCCCGGCCGAACGCGATCGGACAGGTCGAGATAATCGATCCGCGCATTCACCTGCAGCGCGCCCATGCCGCCCTTGCCGACAGGGTTCAGCACCTTGGTGCGATCCCACTTGCCGCCCTTATAGCCCCGGCTTTCGCCGGTGAGATAATAGCCGATCTCGCCATAAGCCGAGGTGAAATGGGGGTCGCCATTATAGAAGATGGCGTTTCCGGCCGAATCGAGGCCCGAAAAAATGGTGCCGGGGCGATAGGCGTCAGTCCAGACGCGCTGGCCCTCGGCAGCGAAGTGGAATGGGCCGAAGATGCCGCCAAGTTCGACGCCAAGAATGTCATCCCCCGATGCGGCGATAAGGCCTGTGTCTACGAAGCGGACGTCGGTCAGCTGCGTGAAGGGCCGCGCGCGATAGCGGAAATTCTGCGCGTCCGACTGGGTTTCGCGATGCTGGTAGTTGAGGCCGAAATGGAGGCGCCCCTTCTCGCCAACCGTGGGCGAATAGGTACCGCGCACGCTCGCCTGCCAGCTGTCATTGTTGAAGGCGCTGGTGATCGGCGCGTTGAAGAGGCCCGCAGTCAGCGTGTAGCGGTCCTTGGGATCGACGAGGCCGACCGCGACGCCGATCCGCCGGTTGAAGCCAAACGCGTCCACCGCCTGCGCGCGCTCGAGGAAGGAGGTGAGGCGCGAGCTCGTCATCGTTTCGAGCCCCGACAGCGGATAGAAATTGCCGATCGTCACCTGGAGCGGGCTGTTCTTCGGCGCATAGGTCAGCACCACGTCTTCATAATCGACGGCGCCACCCGCGAAGTTGAACTCCGCCTTATAGCCGAAGCCGCCCGGCAGCGTTCCTTCCGCGCCGAAGACGAGGCGGCGGGCCCGCGTGTTGTAGCCGAGATTCTGAGTGAGAACGGCGTCGTTCGGATTGTCGACGGTCCCGGTGTCGAACTGGACGAAACCCTTGGGCTTGAAGCTGAAGCCCGCGTCCTTGTCGTCGAACTGCGGCGCCCCCTTCCAGCTCGGCACCGGCGCGGGCTTGGCGGCCTTCAGGGCCGCGACTTCCGCTTCCAGGCTGTCGATCTTCGCCCGCATCGCCGCGATTTCGGCGGCGACGTCGCTCTCCTGAGCCTGCGCGGCGGTTGAAAGAAAGGTCGCCGCGAGCAGGGCGGCCGCAAATGCTTTGGTCATTGTTCAACATCCCCTTCGGCCCGGACGGGCGGAAAAAACGAAGATGGAAATATGAAGAGATAATGACTGATACGCGTCTGGTTCATTACACTATTGTTACAGACGCACAAAGAAGAAGGGCGGGAGCCGCACCGGCCACCGCCCTTCCGTTATGCTTGATTCACAAAGCGCTTTAGGCCGCCGGAGCGATCTCCGCTTCGCCTTCCGCGGCACGCGGGCGGCGTCCGCGGCGGCGCGGCGCGGGCTGTTCGTCCTCCGCATCGTTCACCGGCGCGATAGCGGGCGGCAGGCTGTCGAGCGAAATGCGCTCTTCGCCCGCCTCATCCTCTTCCCGATCCTGGCGGCGCGGACGGCGGGCCCGGCGCTCGCCGCGCTCCGGCCGTTCCATCTGCTCGGGTCGCGCCTGGCGATAGTCGCGCTCTTCGCGCTCCTCGCCATCGCCTTCCTCGCCGGCATTCTGGATCTCGTCCTGATCCTCTTCCTCGTCGGAGGCATAGAAGTCGTCGCGCTGGCGGCGCTGCTCTTCGAAGCGCGCGCGGCCTTCGCTCAGGACGCGGAAATAATGGTCCGCGAACTGGAGATAATATTCGGTCTGCACCCTGTCGCCGGCAAGCTGCGCGTCCCGCGCCAGCGCCTTGTACTTTTCGTGCAGTTGGGCGGCATTGCCGCGCTGACGATTGTCCTGGCGATTGCCCGGGTTCGACGGGTTGGGCGAGCGGGGTCCGCCGCCACGGCCGCGACGGCGGCCGTTCTGACGATTGTTGATCAAAAAGCGATTCCTCGTCTGGTGGTTCTGTTCAAGCCACTCCATCAACCGGGACCGTCCCGGCGATTTGTTGCACGACCGCCAAGGCAAGCCTTCGCCTAAGCGGCAGCCGCCTCCTCACGCCAGATCGCATATGCGACGAGAGCAATGGGGGTCGCGACGGGTTCTTTCACGCGATTGAAGCTGTGAGCTACCCGTCCCTGGGGCCTATGTAGCTAGCAGCGCGCCCAAATCCAAGAGGAAAGATAACAATATGGATCAAGCGGTGACGACAAGGCACCTATCGCGGCCCGCCAGATCGCGGCGCACGGCGACGGCGAGGCCTTGCGCGCGGAAGAGAGCGCCGGCGCTTTCCGCCTGATCCGCGCCGATCTCGAAACAGGCGACGCCCCCCGGCCGCAGCAATCCGCCGGTCACGGGCGCGAGCCTTCGATAGTCGTCGAGCCCGTCCGCGCCCGCGAACAGGGCGCCGTGCGGCTCCCAGTCCGCCACATCGCGGGGCAGTTCCGCTCCCGCCTCGATATAGGGCGGATTGCACAGGATAAGGTCGAAGCGCTCGGCGATGCCTTCCGCCCAATTGCCTTGGCGGAACGCGGCGCGCCCGGACAGGCCGAGCCGCTCCGCATTGGCCCGCGCGATGGCGAGCG
>DATDNN010000078.1:0-8991 GCA_036518255.1 Allosphingosinicella sp.
AAACTTCGAAGTTACGGGCGGCGTCGTCAGTCTCACGGCCAGCCAGAATTGGGGCGATATCAATATGACCGGCGGCCGCCTGATCGGGCAGGCGGGCACCACGATCACGTCCGCAGGCATCATCGACGTGGCTGCGGGCGCGACCTTCGGGTCCGCAGGCATCGTCAATGGCGACATCAACGTACTCGGCACGCTCTCGCCGGGCGCCTCGCCGGGCACGATGACGGTGAATGGCGATGTGACGATGGCGGCGGGCTCGCACCTGCTCATCGAACTGACGCCGGCCGCTGGCACCGACCTGCTCGACGTCAACGGCACGCTCAATATCGCGAACGGTGCGGCGATCGACATCACCGGCGCGCTCGACAATCTGCCGGGGGCGGTGCTCGACATCGTTACGGCGGATGCGATCACCGGCCGGTTCACGACGGTGAACAAATCCTCGACCGTGTTCGGCTTCGTGGTCCAGAATGGCAATCGTATCCAGATCCGGAGCGAGTTCCAGGCGGGCGACGATCTGCCTACCAACGTGGCGGCGAGCGTCGCTTATGCGAACCAGGTGCTGCGTGAGGGCTATGGCGTGCAGGCGTTCACCGGCGCGCTCAATGTTCTCACCGCCGCCGACGGTACGATCAATCAGCGCGCTTTTGCGCAGCTGACGCCGGAAGCCTATGGCTCGGCGTTGCAGGCTGGCGTCGAGAATGCCCTTCAGTTGGCCGATGCGGTACGCGTGCTGAAGATGAGCGCGCCGGCGCGCGACGGGCTCTACGGCTTTGCCCAGAGCCTGATCGGCGGCGGCGACATCGACGGCCAGGCAAACACCGGCGCGAGCCGTGCCGACCTGAAGAGCTCCGGCTTCTTCGGTGGCATTGGCTACGGCATGGGTGAAGGGCGGATGCAGGTGGGTGCGTTCCTGGGCAAGACCGGTACCGACCAGGATCTCTCCGCCCTCCACGCGCGTACCGAAAGCGATGGCTGGACGGCGGGCGTCTATGCCGATGCGGCGTTCGACGGTCTCGGCGTCCATGGCCTCATCGCCTATAGCGATGCCGATGCGGATACGACCCGCAACCTCATGGTCTCCGCGACGCCGGCCAAGGGCGACTATAGCCTCAAGAGCTGGCTCGTCGATGTCGGCGCCGATTATCGCCTCGACATGGGCGGCATGGCGGTGACGCCGAACGTTGGCGTCACCTATGTGAACGCCAAGAGGAGCGATGTCGTCGAGGATGGTGCGGGCGACTTCGCCCTCGCGGTCGAGGGCGACAGCGAGGATGCATGGTTCGCCGATGCTGCCGTCACTGTCTCCGGTACATTCGGTATCGAGGGCATGGCCTTCCATCCCTATGCCGGCCTTGGCGTCCGCCAGATGCTGAGCGACAGCAACATCCTCGTCACCGGCACGTTCAACGGCGCGCCGGGTGCTCCGATCGTCGTCAACGGCGGGGAGCGTGACGAAACGGCATTCCGCGTCGGCGTCGGCTTCGATCTCGACCTCACCGAAAAGGTCCGCTTCTACAGCGGCTATACCGGCGAGTTCGGCGGAACCGAGCGGTCGAACTTCACGGCTGGAGTGTCCGTCCGCTTCTGATCGCGGGAGACCGAATAGAAAGGCGGTTCCGGATTGATCCGGAACCGCCTTTTTCGTTACGGCTTCAGAAGGATGGCTTGGCGACCATCAGCCAATAAATAGCGATGAGCCCGAGAAAGGCGGGCCAGCCGAGCATGAACCAGAGACGCATGACGCGGTGATATTCGGGGCCGAGCCGCTCCCCCCGATCCCGCGCCTCTTCCGCGAGCTTCTTCGCCCGGATCTGGAGCCAGACGACCGGCGCCCAGCAGGCGAAGGCGATCAGATACAGGCAATAGGTGACGACGAGCCACGGCGTGTCGAGCGGGAAGCCCGCGATGTGGGCGAGGGCGATGCCGGTCAGCGGCTGGACCACACCGCTGGTCCCCGTGAAGATCCAGTCGGCGCGGACGACCATGGCGGCGACGCTCGCCACGATTGCCGGGTCACGGGTGCGGTGCGCGGCCCAGAGATACCAGGCCGTCCCCGCGCCAAAGCCGAACAATATGGTCGAGCTCAGGATATGGGCCCATTTCAATGCGATATAGAGGTCCATCAGCGCTGATCCCGAAGCACGCCATGCACGGCGATGAGGGCGAGAATCGGCACATTCTTGGCAAGTGCACCGAACGGATCCTGCCACAGGTCCGGGAGGAGGATGCCGAGGGCGAGCGTATAGCCGGCGACGACGGCAAACTGGGCCATCGTCATCCGCCTGCCGCCCCAGCCGAGGATCAGGGCGGCGGCGATCATGAGGTCGAGCAAACTCGATCCGATCATCAGAGGCTGGGTCCAGGACGGCGGAAGACCTGCGGCCGAAACAAAGCGGGCGGCCTCTGGCCCGCCGTAGAGCAGCCCGGTGAGGCCCGACCACAGCCACATCAGGGCGAGCAAGCCGGCGATAAGCGGCCCGGCAAAATATAAGCGGGCGTGCCAACGGTCCTGCACCTGGGCGGGGCGCTCGGCGAAGGCATCGGCCATGGTGCGCGGCCCAAAGCCGATTGTGTCCGCGAACGCGCGGCCGTCCCCGGCATTCCCGGCGACGATCTGGTGCAGGCTGGTGGTCGAGACGGGGCCGCGCCCCAGCACATCCCCGATGCGCGCGAGCAGGCCCATGACGGTCATCGGAATGGGCAGGAAAGGCGCCTGTCCAAATCCCAGCCATTCGCGATAGGCGATAAGAAGCTGCTTCAGCGTCAGCGTTTCCGGGCCGCAGGGTTCGAGCACCTGCCCTGCAAGATTGTCCGCCTCACACGCGATCCGCACGGCCCTCGCCAGATCGCGGACGTGAATGGGCGAGAAGGCGAAACCGCCATCGCCGGGCAGCGGAATGAAGCCGGGCAGGGCGGCAAGGCCCCGCAATAGCGACGTTCCGCCATAGGAGCCCTCGCCATAAACGAGCGAAGGACGGAGGATCGTCCAGGCGAGAGCCGAGGATCTGAGCGCTTCTTCTCCTCGTAGCTTGCTCGCCGCATAGTCCGTCGCAACATCGCTGCGCGCGCTGATCGCCGAGATGAGCAGCACGCGGCGTACGCCCGACGCGGCACAGGCGGCATGAAGGGCGTGCGGCATCGCAACGTGCACGGCTTCCATGTCGCGCCCGCGCAGCAGCCCGGCGGCATTCACCACAATATCGATCCCGGTGAGCCGTTCGCGCCAACGTTCGGCATTGGTTTCCTTGGCCAGATCGAGCGCAAGGAAGCAGGCGTCGGGGAAAGCCGCCGATATGCCATCGTCCCGCCGCACGGTGCCGGTGACCCGGTGTCCGTGGGTCAGAAGATCGGCGACGATGTGGCGGCCGATGAAGCCGCCTGCTCCCAGCACCAGGACGTGAAGCGGGCGGTCCATCAAGAGAGCCTCAGGCCTTTGTGAAAGCCCAGTTCACATTCTTGCCGGAGAGCTGGAAGCCGCTGCCCGAGCGGGAGAAGCTGTAGCTTTCGTCCTTTTCCTCCAAGGATTCGACCTTGCCGTTGCCGCAGCGCTGGCGGGCATCGGCGACGGCGAGGGTGAGCTTCCCGCCCTCGACGCGGACCACGCCATATTTTTCCTGATGCACCGAGCGGCACTTGCCCTGCGTGCGTTCGAGGTCTGCGGACAGGCGGAAGGTGCCGTCCGGCGCCACGTCGAGGGTCATGCTGCGTTTCACGGGCATGGGCACGCCTTCGTAGACGATCGTGGTGTTGGTGGCCGATCCCGGGCCGAACGTGCCGCCGAGATTGGTGCCGTAACCCGTCGCCATCGCCGCCTGCAGCTTGATCTTCGGCTGGATGACGATTTCGCTGCCGGTCGAATGCTGCGACCAGCGCCCGACCAGCCCGGCTTCCTTTACGGCCGCCGCAGCACCACCGGCATCGGCCAGATCATAGGGAAGCCCGCCCACATTAGTGGTCATCGCCTCGTCCGTACGGACGAAGGCTGTCATCGGCGTCAGCCGCGCGCCCGAGGCTACGGGTTCGAGATTGTTGGCGTTAGCGAGAAGATCGCCCGCGTCGGGCTGCTTGTTGCCGTTCACATCCTTCCAGATGGTGATGTGATAATCGCCCTTTTCAGGCACGACGAGCTGGAAGGTGGCGACGCCGTCCTTCATCTTCACAGGGGTTGAGGCCTCTTTCGCGCAGGTTTCGCGCGGGGTGAGGCAGGCCATGGCAAGCGCGCCGTCGAGGCTCGCCCCTTCAGGCGCCAATACGGTCCCGGAAATGACCAGGGCTGGATCGACATTCGGCACCTCGGCCATTTCCGCCCCAGCTTGGGCAGTGTTGCCGTCCGCAACATCGCCCTTGCCGCAGGCGGCGAGGGGCAGGAGTGCGGCAGCGGTGAGAAGCAGGCGATACGTCATGATCGAAAATCCCCGGTATTATCCGTCGAAGCGGCAAAATGCCCCGTCAGGCGGCAAAGTCCAGCTTTGTCGCGCTGGCGGATCAGAAACGGCCCTGCCGGTCGATAATATAGCCACCGTTCGTCGATACGAAACCCGCGGCCGCAAGCGCGGCATCGCTCGCCCCTCGACTTGCGAGGAGAGTAAGGCGAACCGCGTAACGGCCGTCCGGATGTAGCCGGATTTCCGCGGTCTGCGCGCCATCCGGAGAGCGCAGGGGAAGGAGCAGGGCGCTGCCTTCGCAGCGGGCGGTGCCCGAGAAAGCGGCGGCGAGCGGCAGGCCCGCGTTTGGCGCGAATGTGGCCGCGACCCCGCCCTTGGCCGAGAGGCAGCCTGCGTCCGAGAAGCTGGCGTCCAGGCCGGTGAGATCGAGGCTCGCTATCGGCAGGGGTGCGAGAAAGCCGGGCGCGGCGATCCGCGCGGTCATATCCGCAATGCCCAACGTATGGCGTGTCGCCACCAGCGCCCCATCGAGCGCAGGGGCGTCAGCCGTGCCGCGCAGTTCGACCCGGGCGCGCCCAGCGAGGAGCGGCAGCGTGGCAAGGCGGGCGCGGAGATCGCCGAGCACGCTTCCGTTCCACTGCGCCTCGCGGAAGAGCCCGGTCCAGATGCTGCCCTCCACCTCCCGCGCCGCAAATCCGCCGCGGTCGAGACCCAGCGTGGTGACGGCGAAGCGCAGGGGCAGGAGGGCGACGATCGCGAAAAAGAAGGCGCAGAGGAAGAAAAGCGTTCGTCCGAGGGGAAGCCTGACGCGCATCAGCGGCCTCCCGCCCGGAAGGCGATCTGCACAGCCAGCGTCTGATCCGTGTTGGTGCTGGCCGTGAGAGATTCGATGACGAGGCCGCGTTCCTGTTCCAAGCGCGCGATCCACGGGAAGATCGCTTGCGGACGCGCGGCGGCTATGGCCAGAGTGGCTCGGCCCGCGCCATCGCCTTCGAGGCGCTGCACCGTAAAACCGGCTTCCGACGCGGCCTGGCCGACAAGTCCCTCAATCGGTCCGACCGCGCCGCTTCGCGTGCGCTGGCCAAGGCCGCGTATCGCGTCCACCCGCGCGCGCGTCTCGGCAAGTTGGACCACCGCCGCGCGATGACGTTCGCGGCTGTCAGCCAGCGTGTCGCCGAGAGGACGAAGGATGAGGAACCAGCCGACGATCACAAGTACGAGCGCGCCGAGGAAAATGAGCAGCCTCTGCTCCCGCGTCGTGCGGCCTTGCCACCAGAGTTTCAGCCCTTCGGTCATCGCGCCTTCACCGTCAGTTCCGCCGCCGGCTGTCCGCCATCGCTCCGCATCGCGCCCAATTTCGCCTCCGCGCCGCTTGTGGCTACGCGCTGCTGAAGGGCGGTGATGGAGGCGGGCGTATCGGCTACGACGGTCGCGCGCAGGCCCCCTGCCGGATCGTAGACGAGCGCTTTCAGCTGCACATTGGGCACGGCCTGAACACCCGCGAAGAGGATGGCCGCGCTGCCGCTGAAACCGCCGCCGGAGCCCCCGAGCTGATTGAGGCGGATATCGAGCGCCTGGACCGGATCGGTCGTGGCCGCGAGGCCGGGGACCGCCGTCCTGGCGAGACTGTACGCCTCTGCGTCCAGCCGGTCGGCCGCATAGGTGTAACGGAGAATGAGCGCGATCTGGATGCCGAAGGTGACGACTAGCAGCGCGACCGCCAGCAACGCCTGGCGGCGGATGCGCGCCCAATCGATCCGCCAGCGCGTCCGTTTGGAAAAGACCCCTTGGCGGAGGTTGACGGGAAGGGTGGCGAGGGCGTCGGCAAGACCGGCTTCGAACCGATCGGCGTCGAGGATATCGACCGATCGACCAGCGGTGACGGCGTCGGCCAGATCCGGCTCGATCGCAAACGCCTCGGTCGCTCCCCGCAGCAGCGGCAGGCGCGCGCCTTCGAACCGCGTATAGCCTTCCGTAGGCCGTGGCAGGAGTAGCGGCTCGGGAAGAACGATATCGGGATCGAGCCCGAGCGACTGGAGCGCGCCGATCCACCGCGCCATGCTAAGGGCGGACACGAGCGCCATGGGGCGGAGACCTGTGCCGTCTTCCTCGGGTCCAACGGCGACGTGAAGCTCGTCCACCGGCTGGGCGCTGAGATCGGGCGCCAGCAAGCGCGCGGCAGCTCCGGCCTGCGGTTCGGAAAGTCCGGAGGGAAGCTCCGCCCAGTGCAGCGCGACATCTTCGCCCGGCACCACCGCCACAATCCGCAGAGGCGCGCCCGTGGCAGGATCCGCCGCCGGCGGCGCGTCCGCGATATGCGTGCCGCGCCCGGCGATCGCCCCATCGGCAAGATGAAGCCAGCCGCTGATGCCGCCATCGCGGTCTATAAAGATCAGCAGGGCGTCGTCGGCGCTCACTCGTCACTCCCCCATCGCCGCATCGCCACCCGCGCCGGCGCCTTGCGCGCATCTACCAGTGCGGTCTCGACCAGCCCCGCTTCCCCAGCGGTGACACGGATGTCGAGCGCGAACCATTCCGTCTTTAGCTGAGGCTGGCTCTGTACGTCGAGGGGGAGCATGATGGATTTGAGGCCAGGCGCGTTCCAGAAATCGGCCGCCGAGCCCCAGCCGCCGGCCGGACGGGCCATCAGCACGCGCCGTGCCGTCTCGAGCGGAATGCGCTCTGGCGCCAGCATCGCGATGAGCGGGGCCTGATCGGGGGTCAGCGTGTTGATGTTGAGAGCGGAGAGCTTTGTGTCGGGCAACGCGCAGAGGAACGGCTTTGCCCGCTCGTAGATGTCCGGAGTCACGCCCGCGACGGCGCGCAGCTCGCTCGCATCGGCAAAGGGAGCGTTGGGTGTCCGATATTGCACGTCGGCCTGCTGATAATAGCTGTCTTCGGCCCCGGTGCTGTTGGGATAGGTGTCGGCATCGACCCAGTCGCCCGCGGCATCCGCGATCCGCGCCGCATCGCCCTGCGGCACGCCGAGGACGCGCAGCAATCCCGCCAGTTCGGCGATGCCGATTGGATTGGAAGCAAGCGGCTGGCCCTCGCCGCCTGTGGCCACGCTGTTGAGGTTGAAGCAATTGCCCCCGTCGCGGACCTTCGCCTCCGCGAGGCCGCCGCCCGGTAGAGGCACCTGCCGCACCGTGCCGACCGCGGCGGACGCATCGCCATTGCCTGCGGCCAGAAGATCGTCGATCGCAAGGACCGCAAGGCTTTCCAACGCCCCGACATGATAGCGCGCCTGATCGACAAGGGCGCCGTTCTGCGCGACGGTCGTCGCGAGCCGCATCCTCTCGAGCGCCGCCATGGCGAGCGCGCCCATGACCGCGACGAGCAGGAGAACGGTGAGAAGAGCCGCGCCCTTTTCGCCTTCCGGCGGCGTGAAGCCCGTCATTGGCCCGCGCTCACGAGAAAAAGCTGACGCACCTCGCCATAACGCTGCGTCGCGACGATCAACTCGACGGCCCGGGGCAGGGCAAAAGGATCCTCATTGTCCCAGCGCTCGCGCCAATTCCCCTGCGCGTCGTGGAAGCGGATACGGAGTGCGCGGACGCCGGAGAGGATCGTGGCGGGTTGGCGGGGGGAAGCACCGTCGAGTTGGGAGTAGGCAATCCGCTCCAGCCGGTCGCCGGAAAGGCGATATTCGACTTTCTGGAGCGAGGGGCGGGGCGAACCGTCGGGATTGTCCCAGCCCGAACGGACGAAGGCGAGGAGCGGCTCGCCGATCGAGCCGCCGCCGCGAAAGGCGGGCTGGACGCGGGCATCCTCGTCGCGCGACAGACGGGGCACGGCCTGCGCCAGATCGGCGGAGAGGAGTGCCCCTGCACGACGCAGCGCGCCAATCTCCTCAAGGCGCGCTTCGGCGCTTTCGTCGGTCCGCACGCTGAACGACAGCAACGCGACGCCGGCCGCCGAGACGAGGCCGAAGATCAGCAGGGCGACGAGCAGTTCTATGAGCGTGAAGCCGCCCTCGTTCGTGCTCCTGCGAAAGCAGGAGCCCAGCGGCGCAGGTCTCTCGGCTGGGTTCCTGCTTTCGCAGGAACACACTGAGCGCCGGGTGCTCACGGTGCCACCGTCCCGTTTCTGAAGACCGTCAGACGCGCGGCTTGCTGGCCGTTGAGGCCGTCGACGCTGATCTCGATCTGCTGGATACGGGCTTCCGGCGAACGGCCGGTGACGCGGGTCCAGCGCCAGGCGCGTCCGCCATTGGTGACCTCGCCGCTTTCGGTGCCGAAGGCGGGCGGGATTGGATCGGTCAATGCCTCCACCGCGACGTTGCGTGCGACGATCTGCGCCATCGCCTGATCCTGAAGCCGGGCCGTGTTCGCCACCGTCGCACCCTGGAGACGCAGCAGCGCAAGCGCGGCGAGGCTGAAGATGGCGAGCGCGACGAGCATCTCGATAAGGGTGAAGCCGCTTTCACCCGGCTGCGGCGACGGTTCAGGTCGTGACACGCACCGCGCCTCCGCCGTCCAGCGTGACGGCTGCCTGCGCGCCGTCCCGGGAAAGGGTGATCGTCGCGGGCTCGCCAAGGCCGGTGGGGTCGAGGACAAGCCGCTCCCCGCTATCGGCGCGCGCTTCCGTGCCTTGCGGCAGA
>DATDNN010000079.1:0-3508 GCA_036518255.1 Allosphingosinicella sp.
GACCCTCTGCTTTATCTCAACGGACATTATGGACGCGCCAGCATCTAGCATCCCGGCGAAGGCCGGGATCCAGAACGGAGGAAGGGCTGCTTCCCGGCTTTCGCCGGGAAACAAGGCGGCATGGGGCCTTGCTTTTCTGGCCGGACTGGTCAGCGCTACGGGCTTCAAGCCGCTGGCCATTGCCCCTCTTACCTTGATTGCGCTTACCGCGCTCATCTGGCTCGTCTGGGCAGCCCCGACGCTTCGCGCCGCGCTAGCGCGCGGCTGGTGGTTCGGGACGGGCAATTTCGTGCTCGGGCTCAACTGGATTGCGACGGCCTTTACCTATCAGGCGGCGATGCCGCACTGGCTCGGCTGGATCGCGGTCCTGCTCCTCTCTTTCTACCTCGCCGTCTATCCCGCGGCCGCGGCCGGCCTCGCCTGGCGTTGGGGACGCGGGGACAGGCTGCGTCTCACCCTCGTCTTCGCCGCCGCCTGGATCGTCACCGAATGGCTGCGCGCCACCCTCTTCACCGGCTTTGCCTGGAACCCGATTGGCGTCACGCTTCTCGACACCCCGGTGGCGCGGCTCGCGACGCTCCTCGGCACTTATGGGCTGTCCGGCATCGCCCTGCTGCTCGGCGGGGCACTCCTTCTGCTGTTCGGCCGTAGAGGGAAGGCCGCGCTCGCCATCGCGCTGCCCATCCTCCTCCTGCCGCTCGCCTTGCCACCCCATCCCGCGCCGCCGCCAGCGAAGGACGCCCTCGCGCTCCGCATCGTCCAGCCCAATATCGGCCAGGATGAAAAGTGGAAGGCCGACGCGGCGGACCGCAATCTCGCCCGCATTCAGGGCCTGTCCGGCCTCCCCGAGGCCAAGCCGCGCCTGCTCCTGTGGCCCGAGGCGGCGGTTACCCGCCAGCTGGAGGATGGGCGCACCTGGCCCTTCCTCCAGCGCTATGTGCAGCGTCTCCGCCAGCGGGTGAGCCTGTCGATCGGGCCCAAGGACGTCCTTCTGACCGGCGGCGTCACCTTCCGTTCGCCCGATGGCGAAGAGGTGACGAGCGCCACCAACAGCATCTTCGCCATGAATGGCGGGGGGCAAATCCTCGCGCGCTACGACAAGGCGCATCTTGTGCCTTATGGCGAATATCTGCCCATGCGGCCGATCCTCTCCGCCCTCGGCCTTTCCCGCCTCGCGCCGGGCGACGTCGATTTCGATGCCGGGCCGGGCGCGCAGACGCTGGCGATACCGGGCATCGGGAAAGTGGGCTTCCAGATCTGCTACGAGATCATCTTTTCCGGCCAGGTAGTCGACCGCAAGAACCGCCCGCTCTTCCTCTTCAATCCATCGAACGACGCCTGGTTCGGCGCCTGGGGTCCGCCCCAGCATCTCGCGCAAGCCCGGCTGCGCGCGCTGGAGGAAGGGCTGCCCGTTCTCCGCGCGACGCCCACCGGCATATCGGCGGTGGTCGATGCCGGAGGCGCGATCGTCGCGGCACTGCCCAGCCACAGGGCGGGCGTGATCGACAGCCGCCTGCCGCCGCCCGTGCCGCCGACCCTGTTCGCCCGCTTCGGCAACATCCTGCCGCTCGCCTTCGCTCTTCTACTCGCCGCCAGCGCGATTGCAGTGCGGCGTAAACGCCGCTAGATGCGGACATAAGGATATCTTTATATCCGCAAATTCCGTCCTGAAGCTTCAGCAAAAGGCCCGTTTCTCACGATGCGCAGCAATTACATCTTCACGTCCGAGTCGGTTTCCGAAGGCCATCCGGACAAGGTCGCAGACCAGATTTCGGACGCGATTGTCGACCTGTTCCTGTCCAAGGATCCCGAAGCCCGCATCGCCTGCGAAACCCTCACCACCACCCAGCGCGTGGTGCTGGCCGGCGAGATTCGCTGCAAGGGCGTCTATGAAGAGGGTCAATGGGCGCCCGGCGCGCTGGAGGAGATCGAGCGTACCGTTCGCCAGACGGTGAAGCGCATCGGCTACGAGCAGGAAGGCTTCCACTGGGACAAGCTGGAATTCGCCAACTATCTCCACGGCCAGTCCGCTCACATCGCGCAGGGCGTCGATGAAAGCGGCAACAAGGATGAAGGCGCAGGCGATCAGGGCATCATGTTCGGCTTCGCCTGCGACGAGACGCCGGACCTCATGCCCGCGACCCTCTATTACAGCCACAAGATCCTCGAAAAGATGGCGGCCGACCGCCACAGCGGCGCCGCGCCCTTCCTGGAGCCTGACGCCAAGAGCCAGGTCACGCTGAAGTTCGAAAATGGCAAGCCGGTTGCCGCGACGACCATCGTGGTCTCGACCCAGCACGCCAAGGGCTATGACCAGGGCGACAAGGAAGCCGAACTTCACGCTTATGTGAAGAAGGTCGTCGCCGGGGTTATCCCGGCCGAACTCCTTTCGGGCGAGACGATCTACCACATCAATCCGACCGGCAGCTTCGAAATCGGCGGGCCGGACGGCGACGCGGGCCTTACCGGCCGCAAGATCATCGTCGACACTTATGGCGGCGCGGCTCCGCACGGCGGCGGCGCCTTCTCCGGCAAGGACCCGACCAAGGTCGACCGCTCGGCGGCTTACGTCGCGCGCTATCTCGCCAAGAACGTCGTCGCCGCGGGCCTCGCCAAGCGTTGCACGATCCAGCTTTCCTACGCCATCGGCGTCGCCGAGCCGCTGTCCGTCTATGTCGATACGCACGGTACCGGCACCGTCGATGAAGCGAAGCTCGAAGCGGTGTTGCCGCAGCTCGTCCGCCTGACGCCCAAGGGCATCCGCACCCATCTCGGCCTCAACAAGCCGATCTACGCGCCGACCGCGGCCTACGGCCATTTCGGCCGCAAGGCGGAAGGCGACTATTTCACCTGGGAGCGCACCGATCTCGCCGAAAAGCTGAAGGCGGCTTTATAAGCGATACCTCCCCTCCCTTTTAAGGGAGGGGATCGAGGGGGTGGGTGCGAGCGCAACGCGCGAGCCTTTTTATGTCGACCCCACCCCAACCCCTCCCCTGAAGGGGAGGGGCTTGCTACAGGCGCCTCATGTCCGATCCCGCATCCATCCGCCGCCTTTACGGCCGCCGTTCCGGCCACAAGCTCCGCCAGGGCCAGGCGGCGCTGCTTGAGGAGCTGCTCCCGCGCATCGCGGTGCCGGAGGAAGGGCCGATCACGTCGTCGGCCCTGTTCGGCGATGACCGCCCTCTCCATTTCGAAATCGGCTTCGGCAGCGGCGAGCATCTCGCCTATCGTGCAGACCTTCTTCCCGATCATGGCTTCATCGGCTGCGAGCCGTTCCTGAACGGCGTCGTCGGCGCGCTCCTCCATGTGCGCGAGAAGGGCCTCGGCAATGTCCGTCTCCACATGGGCGACGCGCTTCAGGTGCTGGAACGGCTGCCCGATGCGAGCCTGCGCTTCGTCTATCTCCTGCATCCCGACCCTTGGCCGAAGGCGCGCCACGCCAAGCGGCGCATGATCAATCACGGCCCGCTCGACATCATCGCCGCCAAGCTGCAACCCGGCGGCGAAT
>DATDNN010000080.1:0-10895 GCA_036518255.1 Allosphingosinicella sp.
TGGCGGGATCGAAGGTGGCGGTGTCGACCGTTTCGAACGGCACGGCGTCGGGTCCGATGGGGGATGCCACCCCGGCGATGAAGGGCGTGATCATTTTGGACGGCTATTCGCGTGCCTATGCGATGGATCTGGCGCGCACGCTGGCCCGGGCCCCGGCCGAGCGGCCTTTGTCGTCCTCCTTCACCGGCAATGTGCGCACGCGCGCCGCGAGCGCCGGGCCGGTGGCGGTGTCCCTGACCGTCGAGCGCGACTTTACCGGCAGGGCGGCGATCGGCTTTGCCCAGATGGGGCTTACCTATGAGGACAGCCGCGAAGCCAAGGCAATCGCAGGCGTCGCGGTGACCCGCCTCAGCCCAAAAACGGCGGCGGCCTTCGGTTTCTCGGAGAGCGGCCGCGCGCTTCAACAGCGCCTGTCGGGCCAGAACCAGACTGCCTTCCTCATCGCCCGCGATCCGATGGCGAAGAACGGCTTCTTCGCCGGCGGGCAGAAGAGCTTTGGCCTCCGCCAGGACGTGGCGGGGTTCGGCCTTACCGCGACGAGCGAGTCGGGTGAGGTTTATGCCTCGGGCCAAGGCTTCGATCCCGACACCGCCCGCTACCGGGTGAGCGGCGTCACGGTCGACAGGAAGGTGGGGCCGGCTTTTGTCTCCTTCGGCCTCTCGCAGCTTCAGGAGAGCGACACCGTGCTCGGCGCCCGGTTCGGCGCGGCCTTCGGCACCAATGGCGCCAGGACCAGCTTCGCCGACATCTCGGCCGCCTTCCCGGTCACCGGCGGCTGGAGCCTCACCGCCAGCTATCGCCGCGGCTGGACGAAAATGAACGTGTCCGGCGCGCTCGCCGAGAGCGGCACGCTCACCAGCGATGCCTTCTCCCTCGATCTGGCCAAACAGCATCTCTGGACAAGCGGCGACAGCTTCGCGCTCCGCGCCGTCCAGCCGCTCCGCATCCGGGACGGCGGGTTCGGCATGAACGTGCCGGTCGCCTATGATTACAAGAGCGGCTCGGTCAGCTACGAACGCCAGAGCTTCAACCTCGCCCCCACCGGACGCGAAATCGACTTCGAAGCCGCTTACTCCCTCCCGGCCCTCGGCGGCTCACTCTCCGCCAACACATTCCTGCGCACACAGCCAGGACATATCGCCAACGCACCAAACGATGTCGGGGCAGCCATCAGGTTCACCCTGGGATTGTAGGAGATGGGAGCCGCCGAGCCGCGCGTCCGGCGGCTTTTTTCACTACGTCGCGGAAACCGTCCGGCCTGTCCCGCCCGCCCAGTTCGGAACATCCCGCCCTTGCCATGGGCGCGTTGATTTGCCAACGCGAGATACCTTCTATCTGGGACGGGGTTTTGGGATGACGTTTTCGGCCGAACATGCGCGCGACGGTGCTATTAAGCGCAGCCGCCTCGGCAGTCCGCAGCTGCAGTTCCTGCGCGGATTCTTCAAGCATCCCGTCATGGTCGGATCGATCATCCCCTCGTCCAAAGCGCTGATCGACAAGATGCTTGCCCCCGTCGATTGGCAGGCCTGCAAATTGTTCGTCGAATATGGGCCGGGCGTCGGCACCTTCACCCAGCATGTTCTCGACCGGCTGGCGCCCGACGCGACCCTGCTCACCATCGACACCAATCCGGACTTTACCGACTATCTCAATGCCAAGTTCACCGATGGGCGGCTTGAAGCGGTGACGGGATCGGCGGCGGACGTCCAGCGCATCATCGCCGAGCGCGGCTTCGACCATGCCGACTATATCCTGTCCGGCCTGCCCTTTTCGACCCTGCCGCCCGGCGTCGGCCCCAAGATCGCCGAAGAGACCGCGGCGGCACTGCGGCCCGGCGGCGCGTTCCTCGTCTATCAATTCTCGCCCAAGGTGCGCGAGTTCATCGCGCCCTATTTTCAGCGGCTCGACCGGGGTTTCGAATGGTGGAACGTGCCGCCCGCGACCCTCTTCTGGGCCTGGAAGGATTAAGATCCGCTTGGGCTAGCGGCCCTCGAAACCGAAATTGAGGCGGCGCGAGACATTATAATCCATCGTGGCCACCACGAAATAGGCCAGCCCCCATTTTACCCGGTTCCAGAGCGTGCGCCGCCGTGCATGATCGGCGCGCGTGATGCGGCGGCTGTTCGCGACCTCGCCGTTCACATAGGCGCGCAGCAGGGCCGCGAAGGCCGGATCCTCCACCCGCAGCATCAGCTCGAGATTGAGATAGAAGCTGCGCATGTCGAAATTGGCCGAGCCGATATGGACGACATCGTCGACGACGATGAGCTTGGTGTGGAGCTTCGTCGGGCGATATTCGAAAATCTCGACGCCCTTGCGGAGCAGGCGCCAGTAGGTGTGGCGCGCGGCGCCGATCGTCGCGTGATTGTCCGACTTTGCGGCGGTGACGATACGCGCCTTGCCCCGCGACGCCACCGCGGCGATGCGGCGGAGCATGGCGTGGCTGGGCGCGAAATAGGCGGCGATCATGTCGAGACGGCGGGCGTGCAGCATGTCGCGCTTCACCGCCCGCGCCCAAGGGCTGAGGCGGCGGGTGGGGCCGCCGAACAGCCAGCGGAGCGGCCCTTCATGCTCGCTATGCTGGGCAAGCACCCGGCGCAGCTCGCGGATGCGGGCGCCCTTGCGCCGCGCCCAGGCGATGAGTGCGTCGAAATAATGTTCGAGGCTGCGAACGCTCTCCCCTTCGACCAGCAGGCCGAGATCGCGCCAGGGATTGTCCTTCTTGCCGAAATAATCGTCCGAGACGTTGAAGCCGCCGACCAGCACGCGCTGTCCGTCGGCAAGGGCGAGCTTCTGGTGATTGCGCAAAAGATAACGCCGGCCCCAGCGCGGCGTGAAACGGCAGAAGCCGCACTGGCTGTCGATGAGTGGCTGGAAGAAGCGGTCGCTGACATCGTCGCTGCCGAAGCCGTCGACCAATATGTCGACCTTCACGCCCCGGCGGCAGGCGGCGAGGATCGCGTCGCGCACCCGCCGTCCCGATTCGTCATCCTTGAATATATAATATAGGATACGGAGCGATTCCCGCGCACCGTCGATCAGGCGGACCAGCGCTTCCAATCTTTCCTCGCCCTCCGCCAGCAGGGTCAGCCGGTTGCCCGCGACCTCGATCGGGGCGGAAAGCGCGGCTTTCAGGGGGGAGGGCGCGTTCATCACCTGCCGATGTATGCCTGCCGCGCCCCCGTGCAACCCCCCGGATTTCTTGACATTGGGCCCTCCTGCGCCTAGATCGCTGCCCTTCCAATCCGCATCTGCCAAATATCGGAGCAGCTTTCATGGCGCGCGTTACCGTCGAAGATTGTGTCGACAAGGTTCCCAACCGGTTCGACCTCGTATTGCTCTCGGCCCAGCGCGCCCGCCAGATTTCGGGCGGCGCCGACCTCACCATCGATCGCGACCGGGATAAAAATCCGGTTGTCGCGCTCCGCGAGATCGCCGAGCAGACGGTGAAGCCGAAGCAGCTTGAGGAAGCGCTGGTTTCCAGCCTTCAGCGCGTCCAGATCGACGAAGACGATGCGCCGGACGAAGTCGGCTCGATCGCCGCTTCGGCCGAGGCGCTTCGCCTCACCGCAGCCGCGCCGCCGCGCAACACCAATCTCGCCGGCGATTACGAATAAGTCGGAGCGGGCGGCTTTGGGCGCGCCCGCTTTCGCGCTGTTCCAGACCGCTCTCGGTGCCTGCGGCATCGTCTGGAAGGACGATGCCGTTATCGGCACCGCCTTGCCGGAAGCGGACGATGCGCGGCTTCGCGCCAGCCTGACGCGCCGCTTTCCGGACGTGGAAGAGGGCGCCATGCCGCCCTTCGCCGCGGCCCTGGCGGAGCAGACCCGGCAGCTTCTCGCCGGAGGCAATCCGGCCTTCCTCCTCAACCGTCTCGACCTCAGCGCCGTCGAACCGTTCGAGCGGCGTGTCTATGACGCGGCCTTCGCCATTCCTCGCGGCGAGACGCGGACCTACGGAGCGCTGGCGGCGGCCGCCGGCGCGCCGGGCGCCGCCCGCGCGGTCGGCCGGGCGCTGGGGCGCAATCCCTTTCCCATCGTCATACCCTGTCACCGCATCCTGGCGGCGGACGGCGCGAGCGGCGGCTTTTCCGCCCCCGGCGGTGCGCAGACCAAGATGCGCCTGCTCGATATCGAAGGCGCCCGAAGGCCGGGCGAGGCGCCGGGCCTGTTCGACGCCCTCCCCTGGCAGATAAGGTCATGAGCTTCCCCCTGCCGCCGCCCATGCGCATCGCGCTCGATGAAGCCTTGCGCGCCGCGCAGGCGGGCGAGGTGCCGGTCGGCGCGGTGGTGACACGCGGGGAGGAGATCGTCGCCGTCGCCGGCAATGCGATGCGCGATCGCAGCGATCCCACCGCCCATGCCGAAATGGTGGCGCTGCGCCGCGCGGGGGAACGGCTCGGCACCTCGCGGCTCGATGAATGCGATTTGTGGGTGAGCCTGGAGCCGTGTGCGATGTGCGCCGGGGCGATTGCGCTGGCGCGGATAAGGCGGCTCTATTTTGCGGCAGGCGATCCGAAAGGCGGCGCGGTGCTGCACGGGCCGCGCTTGTTTCAGCAGCCGACCTGCCATCACGCGCCCGAGGTCTATTCGGGTATCGGAGAGGAAGAAGCGGCGGCGATGCTGAAGGCTTTCTTCGCGGCACGCCGTGACTGAGCGGCCGCGCATAAGAAAGACCCGGCGCCTCGCGGCACCGGGTCTCCCTGGACGATGGGATGGTTTCGTCCGGGCGCGCCTCTGGCACAGGGCGCGGGAGGACGCAAGATCGTTGTCGGTCCGAAATGAAGGCCTCAGCCTGCTGTGCTCTGCACCGGCACGACGCGGATTTCGACGCGGCGATTGGCCTGCTTGCCGGCTTCCGTGGCGTTGCTGGCAATGGGCTGGCTGGAACCGAAGCCGCGCGTGGCGATGCGGGCGGCATTCACCCCGCGCGCGATCAGATAGTCGGCAACCGACTGGGCCCGGTTCTGCGACAGCGGAATGTTGATCGCGTCGTTGCCGGTCGAATCGGTGTGGCCGTAAACGTCGATATAGGTGGACGGATAGTCGGCGAGTGTGCGCGCCACCTCGTCGAGCGTCGTGCGGAATTGCGGCTGGATTGCATAGCTGTTCGTGTCGAACGTGACGCCGGACGGCATGCGCAGCAAAATCTCGTTGCCGACGCGGTCGATTTCGACGCCCGATCCGGCGGTCTGTTCGCGCAGGCGCTTTTCCTGGCGATCCATATAGGCACCGATGCCCGCGCCGGCGATCGCGCCGATGCCAGCCCCGACGATCTTTTCCGTCCGGTCGTTGCGGCCGCCGATCAGATCACCGCCAAGATAGCCGGCGATGACGCCAAGCCCGGCGCCGATCGCCGTCTTGGAAATGGTGCGCTGGCCGGTGGTCGGATCGGTGACGCAGGCGGTGGTGGTGGCGAGAAGGGCGGCCGAAAGGGCAATGCCGCGTAAGCGGTTCGAAAAAGCCATGGTCGTTGTTCCTTTATGGCAAGATAGGCGTAGACGAGCCCAACCGCCGGACCGCGCGGCTTGTTCCGCCTCCTCAAGGATCGGCGGGGCCTTCCCACGAGACGGTTGTGGTGATGGCCGTTTCGACGCTAAGGTCCGCCGCCTCTATGCCTGACCCTCATCCCCTGGCGCCCTTCCCCTGGTTCGATGTCGTCGTGATCGCGGCGCTTATCGTCCTTAATGGCCTCTTCGCCATGTCGGAGCTCGCCATCGTGTCCGCCCGCGCGCCGCGCCTCAAGGCGATGGCAAAGGCGGGGAAGCGCGGCGCGCAGGCCGCGCTCGATCTCGCCGCCGATCCTGGGCGTTTCCTGTCGGCGGTGCAGATCGGCATCACCCTTATCGGCATCCTCGCGGGCGCCTATTCGGGGGCGAGCCTCGGCGAACCGGTGGCGCAGCGCCTCGGCTTCCTCGGCTTCAAGCCGGAAACGGCGAGCACCGTCGGCTTCACGCTCGTTATCGCGCTCACAACCTATGCCTCACTCGTCATCGGCGAGCTGGTGCCCAAGCAATTCGCGCTGCGTTCGCCCGAGCCAATCGCGGCGATCGTGGCGATACCCATGCTGTGGATCGCGCGGGCGACGGCGCCCTTCGTCTGGCTGCTCGACCGGACGAGCGCTCTGGTCTTCGGCCTCCTGGGCCTCACCCGCGACAGCGACAGCAAGGTGACGGCCGAGGAACTGCATCTCGTCGTCGCCGAGGCGCATACGGCGGGCGTACTCGAGGAAAGCGAGCGCGCGATCATTTCGGGCGTGGTGCGCCTCGCCGACCGCCCCACCCGCGAGGTGATGACGCCGCGCACCGACGTCGACTGGATCGACGCCGATGCCGATGAGGAGACGGTGCGCGCCCGCCTGCTCGCGACACCGCACAGCCGCCTGGTCGTCGCGGAAGGATCGGTGGACAAGGTGGTGGGCGTCGTCCAGGCGCGCGACGCCGCGACCGCGCTGATCGAAGGCCGCCCGCTCAATCTGCGCGCGCTAATGCGCGAGGCGCCGGTCGTGTCGGACCAGATGGGGGCGATGGACACTTTGGGCGTGCTGCAATCCGCCGACGTGCCGATCGCCTTCGTCCATGACGAATATGGCCATCTGGACGGCATCGTCACGCCATCCGACCTGCTCGCCGCGCTCGCCGGCAATTTCGCCTCGGACCTCGACACCGACACCGATCCGCCGCTCGTCGAGCGGGAGGATGGCAGCTGGCTCGTCTCAGGCTCGGCCTCGGCCGACATGCTGTCGGACCGCCTCGGCATCCCGCTGCCCGAGGAGCGGGATTATACGACCGTCGCGGGCTTTGCCCTGTCGGTGCTGAAGCATCTGCCGGAAGTGGGCGAGCGCTTCGCCCATGGCAGCTGGCGGTTCGAGATCATGGACATGGATGGGCGCAAGATCGACAAGGTGCTGGCGATGGAAGGCGCGCAGGGGCGCCGGGCTTAGGCCTTCCTCGCGGCCGTGCTCCTGCGAAAGCAGGAGCCCAGCGGCGTGGTTCCGTAGGACTGTGCTCCTGCTTTCGCAGGAGCACAATTGCCGGGATCCTCAGCCAGCGCTGCCGAGCTTGCCGAACTGCGCTTCGAAGCCGTCCTTGTCGCCGCGCGCGAGATAATGGGCCTGGTCGACGAGGCGGTCGCGGCGGATGCGGCCTGCAAAGGCGCCGAGCTTGCCGTCGAGCGCGTCGATCTCGCCGGGGCTCAGGCGCGCAATCTGTTCGAAACGGGTGATGCCGTTTTCATTGAGCAGGGCGGCGAATTTGGGGCCGACGCCCTTCATCGTCTGGAGATTGTCGGGCGGGCCGCCGGCGCCGGGCAATTCGGCATGCGCCTCGACGCCCATCATTTCTCCGGCGACGTCGGTCGCCGCAGCCGCGCCTTCATCGAAGAAGCCGTTTCCTTCCCCTGTGCCGGGCGCCGCGGAAGCGAGCGGCGGCGCCTGGCGCTCGGCCGCTATGCCCTCCGGCTTGCGGCGGCGGAGCAGCAGCCAGGCGATGCCGATGCCGATAAGAAGCGCGATGAGGATCGGAACAAGATGCGTTTGCGCGACAATGGTCATGAACGGTCCCTCTTGAGATCAGTAATGGTCGTCCCGGCGGCGTCCGAAGATGAGCCAGCCGAGGCCGAAGCCGGCGAGATAGGCAATAAGGATCAGCAACAGCACTTCGACGATCAGCGGCAGCACGAAATCGCCATGCCTGCCCTCGTCCGCCCACTGGATCGCCGAGACGCCCTCGATTTCGGAAACGAGATCGTTGATGCCCTTGAGCTCGCCCTGGCCCTCGCGCTGGAAGGCATCGGCCGGGCCGGTGAGGAGGACGCGGCGGGAGCCCGGCTCAATCCGGGCGGTGACGCCGGGCACGTTGGTTTCAGCAATGACGGCCTGCGCCTTATGTTCGAGACCGTTCGTCAGCTTTTCGCCATAGCCGAGCGGGCCATGGAACAGCCAGCCGATCAGGAAGGCCACAGCGAGACCGGTCAGGAACTTGAGCCATGGCGGCATGGGCGATCTCCCTTTCTTTTCAGTAGAACATATCCTCCGGCGTAACGATCCGGGTCAACCCTTGGCTCCCGCGCTTTCCCGCGCCACCTCCCGCCAGCCGATGTCGCTGCGGTGGAAGCCTGAAGGGAAGTCGATGGCGGCGACCGCTTTATAGGCCGCCTCCTGCGCCGCGCGGATGCTGGACCCGCGCGCGGTGACGGCAAGGACGCGGCCGCCATTGGCGACGAGACGCCCGTCCTTCACCGCGGTCCCGGCGTGGAAGACCTTGGCGCCATGCACCCGTTCCAGCCCGGCAATCGCGCCGCCCTTTTCGGGCGTGCCGGGATAGCCGTTCGCGGCCAGGACGACGGTGAGGGCCGCGTCGGCGGAAAAGCGCGGCGCCTCCGCCTCCGCCAGGCGCCCTTCCGCAACCGCGAGCATCAGGGCGAGGAGATCGCTTTCAAGGCGCATCATCAGCACCTGGCATTCGGGATCGCCGAAGCGCGCATTATATTCGATCAGCATCGGCCCTTCGGCCGTGAGCATGAGGCCCGCATAAAGGACGCCGGAGAAGGGCGTGCCTTCGGCGGCAAGCGCATCGACGGTGGGCTGAACGATCCGTTCCATCGCGATCCGCTCCAGTTCCGGCGTCAGCACCCGGGCGGGGCTGTAGGCGCCCATGCCGCCGGTATTGGGGCCGGTATCGCCGTCGCCGACGCGCTTGTGATCCTGGGCCGATCCGAACGGCACCACCGTCTTCCCATCGGTGATCGCGAAGAAGCTCGCTTCCTCGCCTGTCAGGAATTGTTCGATGACGACCGACGCCCCCGCCGCGCCGAACGCGCCGTCGAACATGGTGGCGAGCGCCGCCTGCGCTTCCTCCGCCGTCTCGGCGATGATCACGCCCTTGCCCGCGGCGAGCCCGTCCGCCTTGATGACGACGGGGAGGCCGAAGGCGGGCAGGGCGGCCTGCGCCTCTTCCCTGCTCCCGGCGCGGACGAAGCGCGCGGTCGGAATGTCGTGGCGGGCGCACAGATCCTTGGTGAAACCTTTGGAGCCCTCCAGCTGGGCGGGAAGGCGATTGGGGCCGAAGACGGCGATCCCCGCTTCCCGCAAGGCATCGCCAAGGCCATCGACCAGGGGCGCTTCCGGGCCGATCACGACAAGAGCGATGTCATTGGCCCGGCAGAAGTCGGTGACCGCCGCATGGTCGGCGACGTCAAGGTCGACGAGCGTCGCTTCCTCGCTTATGCCGGGATTGCCCGGCGCGGCGTAAAGGCGCGAGAGCAAAGGCGATTGCGCCAATTTCCAGGCAAGCGCATGTTCGCGGCCGCCGGAGCCAAGCAACAGGACGTTCATGACCGATTTTCCTTCCGATGATCCGGGGCTGTTAGCAACCGAGACGCCGGGCGACAACGCACCGGCGATGACCGTGTCGGAATTGTCGGGCGCGCTGAAGCGCACGGTCGAGGATGCGTTCGGCCATGTGCGCGTGCGCGGCGAGATTTCGGGGTGGAAGCGCGCCGCGTCGGGCCATTGCTATCTGTGCCTGAAGGACGACAAGGCCGTGATCGATGGCGTGATCTGGAAGGCGGTCGCGGGCGCGCTCCGTTTCCGTCCCGAGGACGGGGTCGAGGTGGTGGCAACCGGCCGCCTCACCACCTATCCCGGCCGCTCCCGTTACCAGATCGTCATCGACCGGCTGGAACTCGCCGGGCAGGGCGCGCTGATGGCGCTGCTCGACAAAAGGCGGCAGGCGCTGGCGGCGGAGGGATTGTTCGACGCGGCGCGCAAGAAGCCACTCCCATTCCTGCCGCGCACGATCGGCGTCGTCACTTCGCCCACCGGCGCGGTGATCCGCGACATCCTCCACCGGCTGGAGGACCGCTGCCCCACCCATGTGGTGGTCTGGCCCGTCGCCGTGCAGGGAGAGGGCGCGGCCGAGCAGATCGCCGCGGCGGTGCGCGGCTTCGGCGCGGCGATGCCGGGCGGCCCCGTGCCGCGCCCCGACCTCGTCATCGTCGCGCGCGGCGGCGGATCGATCGAGGATCTCTGGGCCTTCAACGAGGAAGCGGTGGTGCGCGCCGTGGCGAACTGCCCGATCCCGATCATCTCCGCCGTGGGGCACGAAACCGACACCTCGCTGTGCGATTTCGCCGCCGACGTGCGTGCGCCGACGCCCACTGCCGCCGCCGAAATGGCGGTGCCGGTCAGGAGCGAGCTTGCCGCCTTCGTGCGCGATCTCGGCCTGCGGGCCGGGCGCTGCGCGGCGCGGACGCGGGAACGGGCGGCGGAGCAACTGCAGGCCTGCCTGCGCCACTTTCCGGAACGGGAGGCTCTGCTCGCGCCTCAGCAGCAAAGGCTGGACGAGCTGGCGGAGCGCCTGCCCCGTGCCCTCGCCGCGCGCCTCAGCCATGCCCGCGCCGACCTCGGCCAGGCGGCCGGCGCGCTTCGGCCTTCGCTCCTCCAATCCGTCCGGGAGCGCGCCGAACACCGGCTCCGCGCCGTCCGCCTCGATCCCCGTACGGTCCTGCGCCGGGTGGAGGAGGGCGAGCGTGCGCTGGCCGGGCTGTGGCGCGTGGCCGAGCTTGCCCATCCCAACCGCCCGCTCGCGCGCGGCTATGTACGGGTGGAGGACCGGGCGGGTCATACGCTCGTTTCCGCCGAGGCGGCCAGAGCGGCCGCCCGCCTCCGCCTCCATTTCGCCGATGGCGCGGTGGACGTTACCGCCGATACCGCCCTTGAGCGGCCGCGCAGGGCCGCCCAGATGAAGGGCAATCCCGGCCCCGACCCACCCGATCTTTTCTAGGAAACGACCATGCTGATGTCCAAAAGCGCCGGCCCGGCCAAGCTCCACTATCTCGACGGCACCTTCCGCGTGCTGAGCGGCGGCGACCATGTGCTGTGCGCCGTCACCGGGG
>DATDNN010000081.1:0-3504 GCA_036518255.1 Allosphingosinicella sp.
AGGAGCGCCGCGACCTCGGCGCCGTCCCGCGCGGGCAGCACCTCGGCGCCCGGCTCCAGGAACAGGTCGAGGCCCTCCCAGTCGTCGCTCACGAGGCAGGCCGCCGCGCCCGCCGCCTCGAATACGCGGGTGGCTGGCGAAAAGCCGATGTCGGCCATGCTGTCCCGCGCCACGTTGAGCACAGCGAGCGGCGTGCAGTTGAAGGCATTATGTTGGTGCGTATAGACGTGGCCCAGGTGCCGCACGTTGGCGGGCATATGCTTCGTCTCCCAGCCGTTTCCGCCGATCAGGAAGGATTGCTCGGGCAGCGCATCAGCCGCCTTCAGGAAGAATTCCTCCACCCGCGCCTCGCGATCCGGCAGGCGATTGCCGAGGAAGGCGAGATCGGAGGCGAAGGCCTCGTCCGCCGGAACCGGAAAATGAGTCTCGGGATCGAGCGCATTGTAGATCGGCACGCATTTGCGCGCGCCCAAGCCTTCATAGGCATTCACTACCGGCGGCCCGCCGCCATAGGTCAGCACCATGTCGAGCGCGGGCATCTGCTGGCGCACCACATGGCTCTCATCGCCGCGCATCTCTTCCAAAGTTGCAGCCGCGTCCACGTCCCAGAAGATGCGCATCGCATCTTCCCGGCTCTCGGCGACGATACCGTCCAGCAACTCCCGGTCGAACACGCCGACCCCGTTCGCCTTGACGACGATGTCCGCCGCCTTGGCTTCGGCAAGCACCGAACGAAGTCCTTCTTCGGTCGCCGGATAGACGACCGAGCGTGCCCATTCCGGCGGATCGATATCCCGGTGCTTCTGTCGGTCGAAGGCGTCGGGCTCGTAGAAGGTGATACTATAGCCCCGGCTCGCCAGGTCCTTTAAAATGCCACGATAATAAGTCGCGGCGCCATTCCAGTAGGAGGAGAGCAGGCTCGATCCGTAAAAGGCGATCTTCATGCGACGCTCCTTAGTTCGGGTTGGCCGAGCCGAGCGGCGATGGCGAGCAGTTCGTCGGCGCGGTGGCCGCAAGTGTGGCGTGCGAGAATGGTCTCAAGTCCCTTTTCGATGAGTGAAGCGCGAAGCTCCGGATCGTCCCGTAGCGCCCGGAGGTGCCGGGTCATTTCCGCTCCATCGGCGGCGGTGAGATAATCGGTGCCGGGCCGGAACAGCCCTTCGCTGTCCTCCCACGGCGCCGAAACCAGCGGAATGCCGCAGGCCAGAGCCTCGAATACCCGGATCGTCGGAATGCCTGGAAGAATGGTCGAATAATAACGGCGCGGCACGTGAACGGTGGCGAGATGCCCGGCGAACACCTCCGGCGCGCGCGCATTGGGGAGCCAGCCGCGATAGCGCACGCCATAGCGCTCGAGCATCGCAAGGGCCTCGGGCGGATAGCGGACTCCGTAAATGTCGAGTGGAAGGCCTGTCTCTGCGGCGGGTCTAAAGAGGAAATCCTCAAGTTCCTTCGTCCGCTCGCCCTCGCCCCAATTGCCGATCCAGACGAGCCCGCCGCGCTCGCCCTCCTCAGCGGGCGGATGGAAGTGGCGGATATCGGCCGCCTCATGCCACACGAACACACGCCCTTCCCAGCCCCAGCGGCGATACACCTCCGCCAGCGTCTCGCCGAACGCGAGCACGCCGTCATAGCCGGACAGATCGAACGCCTTGATCGCGTCCGGATCGCTCACCGCCCGGTGATGCGTGTCGTGGAACAGCAGAGTAAAGCGCCCGCCTTTCGCCCGCAGCGCGCCGGCCGCCGCGACCATCGAAGGCTCGTTCCATTCGTGCACGATGACGAGATCGGCGCCGTCCACCAGCGCCGCCAGTTCCTCCTCCTTCTCGAAGGTCGAAGAGGAGAGTTCGGGATAAGCCTTGCGATACGCTTCCAGCCCCGCCGCACCGTGATCCGCGAGCAGGTTCTGCAGGCTCCATGCCCCTTCCGGCTCATAAGCCGCGACGTCATGGCCGCGCAGCTTCAGCTCGCGCAGCACGCCGCGCAGGAAGTGGGCGTTGCCGTGGTTCCAGCAGGAGGCGAGCGAGTGGGTGAAATAGACGATCTTCATGCCGCCGCCCTCGCCGCCAGCACCGGCTTTGCCTGTATGGGAAGAAGGCGCCGGTAGACCGCCGCCATCTGCGCCGCCATCGCGTCGGGCGTGAACCGGGCTGCCCGCTCCTGCGCCGCCTTGCCCATCGCCTCACGCGTGAAGGCGTCGCCCACCACATCCTCGATCGCGAGAGCGAAAGCCTGGGCATCGTGCGCCGGAATGAACGTCGCCACGCCGTCCCACAATTCGCGGAAGGTCGGAATGTCAGACAGGATGAGCGGACATCCAGCGGAGGCAGCCTCGAGAACGGCGAGGCCGAAGGGTTCGTACAGGGCCGCCGAGACGAAGACGGGCCGCGCCGAAAGCCAGCGGCCGATTTCCTGATCCGGAATGGTGCCGAGGGCATGGACATGGTCGAGCGTGACCTTGGCCCCGTTTGGCCCTTCGATCGGCCCTGCCGCATGCACGGGAATGCCCAGCCGGGCCGCCGCTTGGTCCAGCGTCCGAAGATTCTTGCCCTCGTCCCATAGACGCCCGGCGGTAAAGGCGAAATCGTGCGACGCGCCTTCCAGGACGGTGAGCCGCGTTCTGCCATTGTAGACCGTGCTCGGCGTCGCGGGGAGATTGTACAGGCGCTGCGTGACGGCGGCGAAGGCGGAGCTCGGCGTCACCACCGTGCTCGCCGCCTTCAATCCTGCCCGGACGAGGTCCGTGCGCCAGGCGAAATCTTGCGGCAGGTCGCTGCCCTTCACCGCCTCCCACCAGCTCGCGACGCAGCTATGCTGAACAGCGACGACCGGCTGGCGGAACAAAGCTCCGGCGGCAAGCGCGGGCATGTTCAACTGGACGAGATCGACACCCTCTTCTTCGGCGAGCGCCGCCACGGCCTCTCCGGCCCGCACCGTCGCGCTGGCGTCCATGGACAGCCAGTCGAGCGGCAGGCCGGTATCGATCAGCTTCAAGCCTTCGATGTCTGCCGCCGCTTCGCGCTGGCTCTCGTCCGGCGAGGGACCGAGTACGGCCACAATGGGCTGGATGCCGAGCTGGGTCAGGCCCAGGGCTAGATCGAGGCTATATTGCCAGACGCCTCCGACCGCGTCGGCGGTGATGAGCACGCGGAAGAGCGGCGCCGTCATGACGCCAGCCTTGCAGGCATCGGCTCGGCTTGCGCCACGGCAGGCTCTCCGCCCCGCTCCGCCTTCAGCCAGGCGGCGAGACGAGACACGCCCTCGCGCCACGGCACGGCGGGGGCGAGAGCGAGCGTCTGCCGCACCGCCCGCGTGTCCGCGACGAAATAGCGCTGGTCGCCCGCGCGCCAATCTTCAAAATCGACGTCGATCTTCCGGCCCAGCAACTCGCCCATATAAGCGACGAGCTGGCGAAGGCTCACGGCGTTGGCGGGCCCGCCGCCCAGATTAAAGGCGCGCCCAGCAATCGCGTCGATCCTCCGCCAGGCATGAAGATAGGCCTCC
>DATDNN010000082.1:0-3408 GCA_036518255.1 Allosphingosinicella sp.
GTCAGGACGAGGGCGAAGAAAAGAAAGAAGCGCTTCAGCATGAGTGGATATTAGCGCCCCACACTCAACCAACAACCCGTCATTGCGAGAAGCGTGAGGGACGAAGCAATCCATCTTGCGGCCAGGTTCGGCGCCGTGGATTGCTTCGCTTCGCTCGCAATGACGATGCGGGATCTAAAGATCGGCGCCGACCGCATCCGCGAGCGTTGCAAAGCCGTCGCGGATGAGCAGCGCCTTCAGCTCGCGATTGATCCGCCGCGCAAGGCCCGGCCCTTCATAGACGAGCGCCGAATAAAGCTGGACGAGGCTGGCCCCCGCCCGGATGCGGGCATAGGCGTCCGCGCCGTTTTCGATCCCGCCCGCCGCGATCAGCGGAATGGCGCCGCCCGATGCGGCGCGGAACCGCCGCAGCGCGTCCAGCGCCAGCGGCTTCAGCGGCGCGCCGGAAAGGCCGCCCTGCTCCCGCGCGGCGAGGGAGTAAAGGCAGGGGCGCGAGATCGTCGTGTTTGACACGATCAGCGCGTCCATGCGGCGATCGATGGCGACCGCGACGATATCCTCTATCTCCCCCGGCTCGAGATCGGGCGCGAGCTTCAAGAAAACCGGCGGCCCGCTTTCCCCGCGCGCTTCCCCGACCGCCGCCAGCAGCGCATCGAGCGCGCCCTTGTCCTGGAGGGCGCGAAGCCCCGGCGTGTTGGGAGAGGAGATGTTGACGGTCAGATAATCGGCGACCGGCGCCATCTCCCGCACGCCCTTCGCATAGTCGGCGATCCGGTCCGCGCTGTCCTTGTTCGCGCCGACATTGACGCCGACGATGCCCGTCCTGGGCGACGTCGAAGGGCCAGGCCCGCGCCCCTCCAGGCGCTTCCTTGCAGCGGCGAGACCCTCATTGTTGAACCCCATGCGGTTGATCACTGCCCGGTCCTTCACCAGCCGGAACAGGCGCGGCTTCGGATTGCCCGCCTGCGGCAGCGGGGTCAGCGTCCCCACTTCGGCGAAGCCGAAGCCGAGGCGCAGGATCTGCCCGAACACCTCCGCATTCTTGTCGAACCCGGCGGCGAGCCCGACCGGATTGGGAAAGTCGATCCCCGCTACCCGGATGCCGAGCACGGGATCCCACACCGGCCGTCCCGGCGGCAACAGCTTCAAGGCCTGGATGGTGAGGCCATGCGCCCGCTCGGCATCGAGGGCGAACAAAGCGGGGCGAAGGAGAGAATAAGCCGTCATGACGTCACTTTTCCCAATCCAAAACGAAATCTCTTAGGGCGCGGGCGTCGTGCAGGGCGTTGTGCGGCACCTTGCTGTTCCGCGCCGTGCTGAACCCCGGCGTCCGCAGCAGTTCGAATTTCAGAAGATAGACGTCGGCCATGTCGCCCGGCCCGGTGAGGAGGAGCGAGCAGAACAACGCAATATCCTCCGGCCAGTCGGAGACGATCAAAGTATCGTGATCGTGCGCGAGATAGCGTGCCACCTCGTGCGGCGCCGATTCCCTTGTAGTCCGCCCGCCCGGGAAATTGTCCGGGATGGTGTCGAGATAGGGGACGACATTGCGCGCCACCCAGTCATGCACCTTCTCCGGCAACGGCAGGACGAGGTACAGCTCCTCCCCGCCATCCTCCGGCACCAGAGCCAGGCTGATGAGCGCGCCGCCAGTGCCATTATATTCGGTGTCGAGGAAATAGCGCATGGGCTCTCTCCTAGCTCCATGCATCCTCCCGCACCACCGTCATGCTGAACTTGTTTCAGCATCCATGCCGACGACAGCACGTCAGATGGCTAAATGGACCCTGAAACAAGTTCAGGGTGACGGCTCAACTTAAGGTTGAATCTCGACCGCAACGCGACCACATGGCAATCGGAACGAACCAGTCCGATTAACAGCGAAACGCAGATGCGCCTCACCTCCCTTGCCGATTATGCCGTCGTGATGATGGCCGCCGCCGCCCGCCACGGATCGGGCGCGCGCCTCAGCGCGGCGATGCTGGCGGAGGAAACGGGGGTGCCGCTCCCCACCGCGCAGAAACTGATGGGGCGGCTCGCGGGCGCGGGCCTGCTCGTCTCGGCCCGCGGCACGGGCGGCGGGTTCGAGCTTTTGCGCGGCGCACAGGAGATCAGCCTTGCGGACATCATCGAGGCGGTCGAAGGGCCAATCGCAATGACGGCCTGCTCCGAAACTGGCCGCCACGATTGCCAGCTTGAGAAGAATTGTCAGGTGAAACCGCATCTGAGCGCCGTCAACGGCGCCGTGCGGGGCGCTCTTCAAGGCGTCAGCCTCGCCACATTGAGTCAGGGTGCAGTGAAGTGACAGACGTGCGTAACCGCGAAGCCCAGGAGGCGGCCGACAAGGCCTCGACCTACGAATGGGGCTTCACGTCCGACATCGAACAGGAATTCGCGCCCAAGGGCCTGAACGAAGACACCGTTCGCTATATCTCCGCCAAGAAGGGCGAGCCCGAATGGCTGCTCGAATGGCGCCTCAAGGCCTTCCGCATGTGGCTCGAAATGGAGGAGGTGGACTGGGCGAAGCTCGACATCCCCGAGATCGATTATCAGGGCGCTTATTATTACGCCGAGCCCAAGAAGAAGCCGACGCTCGCGTCACTCGACGAACTCGACCCCGAAATCCGCCGCACCTACGAGAAACTCGGCATCCCGATCGAGGAGCAGAAGGTGCTGGCCGGCGTCGAGGGCGCCCGCAAGGTCGCGGTCGACGCCGTGTTCGACAGCGTCAGCGTCGCCACCACCTTCCGCAAGGAATTGGAAGCCGCCGGCGTCATCTTCCGCTCCATCTCCGAAGCGGTGAAGGAATATCCCGACCTTGTCCGCAAATATCTCGGCTCCGTTGTCCCGCAGCGCGATAACTACTTCGCTTGTTTGAACAGCGCGGTCTTCTCCGACGGCACCTTCGTCTACATTCCCGAAGGCGTCCGCTGCCCGATGGAGCTTTCCACCTATTTCCGCATCAATGCCGAAAATACCGGCCAGTTCGAGCGCACTTTGATCGTCGCCGACAAGGGCAGCTACGTCTCCTACTTGGAAGGCTGCACCGCCCCGATGCGCGACGAGAACCAGCTCCACGCTGCGGTGGTCGAAATCTTCGCGCATGAGGATGCGGAGGTGAAATATTCCACCGTCCAGAATTGGTATCCGGGCGATGCGGAAGGCAAAGGCGGCATCTACAATTTCGTCACCAAACGCGCGCTCTGCTCGGGCGACCGCTCGAAAGTGTCGTGGACGCAGGTCGAAACCGGCTCAGCCATCACCTGGAAATATCCGAGCTGCATCCTCAAGGGCGACGGCTCGGTCGGCGAATTCTATTCGGTCGCGCTGACCAACAACCGCCAGCAGGCCGACACCGGCACCAAGATGGTGCACATCGGAAAGAACACCCGCTCGACCATCGTGTCG
>DATDNN010000083.1:0-2680 GCA_036518255.1 Allosphingosinicella sp.
CGTCGTGAACTCATCGCACCCGGCAGCACGAGCAAGGCCGCCGCGGGGGCGTGAGGCGCGGCTCGGCGCAGCGGCGCGCCCCCATCGCAAGATTGCCGCGATCCTGCTAGTCTTCAGGCCATGAACTCGCGCGACTCCGCATCGTCCGAAATCACGCCCGCCGTGCTGTTGCGCGCCTATGCCTGCGGCATCTTCCCGATGGCCGAGAGCGCCGACGACCCAACCCTGTTCTGGGTCGAGCCGGAAATGCGCGGCGTGATCCCGCTCGAGGGATTCCGCGTCAGCTCGCGGCTCGCGCGCACCGTGCGCTCGGACGTCTTTCGCGTCACCGTCAACACGGCGTTCAAGGCGACGATCGCCGGCTGCGCCGCGCCGCAGGCCGGGCGCGAGGACACATGGATCAACAAGCGCATCCGTGACCTCTACGGCGGTCTGTTCGAGCTCGGCCATTGTCACAGCGTTGAGGCCTGGCGGGGCGAGGACCTCGTCGGCGGTCTGTATGGCGTGAGCCTCGGACGCGCCTTCTTCGGCGAGAGCATGTTCCACACCGCGCGCGATGCCTCCAAGGTCGCGCTGGTGCATCTGGTCGCGCGGCTGATCCATGGCGGCTTCGAGTTGCTCGACACCCAATACGTCACGGATCATCTGAAGAGCTTCGGCGCGGCAGAGATCTCGCGGCGGCGCTACACCGCGCTGCTGGACAAGGCGCTCGCGGGCGAGCCCGGCGATTTCCTGAGGCTCTCTGCGGGTGAACCGATCCCGGGAGCACGCGCGCTCGAGATCATCGCCGCCAGGCAATGATCGATCGGTAGGTTTAGCGGCCGAATGTGATCTGATCCGGCCTATCGGCCAGACCGGCGGATTTGGCCTAGCGGCCAAACCCGGGGATGCCGAACAGACCCGGTCGCTGCTCCGGCGGCGGGGGCGGAGGCGGCGGTGCCGGTTGCTGCTGCTGGATCGGCGGCAGAGGCTGCGGCGGACGCTGTTGCACCTGCTTCGGCGCAGCTTTCTTCTGCGCGGGCGGCGGTGGAGGTGCAGGCTTGGTCGCAGGATCCGGCGCTGCGGTCGCAATTGTCTGCTGCGGCTCTTTGCAGTCGGTGAGCCAGATGTCGTAGATCGGGTGCTCGACGCCATGCAGGCCCGGGCTCGCCGCATACATCCAGCCGGAGAAGATCCGCTTCACCTCGCCCTGCAAAGTGATCTCGTCGACCTCGACGAAAGCGTCGGTGTTGGTGGCTTCCGTTGCCGGCCGCGTGTAGCAGGCATCCGTCTTGACCCTGAGCGCGCCGAACTGGACGGTCTCGCCGATCTCCTCGTCGAAATTGATGATGCGCCCGGTGATCTTGTCGAGGCCCGAGAAGGTCGCCTTCTTGTTCACGATCTTCTGGGCGGGCGGCTCGGTGACGACCTCGTCGCCCGGCTGCAGGCTTGCCGGGGTCTGCGGCACGGCACCACCCGGTCCGCCCTTCTGCTGCGGCTGGCGACCCGGCGCGCCCGGCGGTGCGACCGCGGTGGACGGCAGCTGGTTTGGGGGCGCAACGGTGGAGCCCGGTGGCGGCGCCAGCGGCTGGGTCTCGACCGGCCCCGGCATCACATTGCCCTGGCGCCCCTGGGGCGGAGGCATCGGACGCGACGGCAGCACGCGGCCCTGCGGCGGCAGCTCCGGCACTTCCTCGTCGTCATCGGGGAACGGCTGCGGCTGCGGCTGGCCGCGCGGAATGTTGCCGGGCGGCCGCAGCGGCGGCGGGTCGGAAAAGATCGTGCCGATCTGCGCCTGGGCCGGCGTCGCAGCCGTCAATGCGGTGGCGGCCAAAAGCGCCGCAAGACCTGTCAGGGTAATGGTTCGAAACATCTCGCGCGGCTTCAACAGCGAATCGGGCTTGTTGGACATTCTACAGGGGATACCGCCGCTCGCAGGCCCTCCGGTTAACACGGGGAATACGGCGGGGGAAGGGCGGCATCCCTGCCCTGTCCGCCGCCCGCTGGCCAGGGCGGCTGACGGGTGGGATAGTCCAAAGGCCCCACCCCAGGGCGCGCGGCGGGCATCGCCCCGAAAACGACGTCCAACGATAACCGGAAACCCAGAGGTACGCCCTTCCATGCCCGTCGTGCTCGATCCCGATGCCGCCGCCGTCTACAGGGCCTTCCAGGAGGCCGGCCGCCCCGCCTATGAGGCCCTGACCGCGCCCGAAGCGCGCGCCTATTATGCGCAGGCCCGCTTTGCCACCAATCCCGAGCCGCCCGAGCTCGCCCGCGTGGCACAGCTCTCCATCCCGACCACGCACGGGGTGATCCCCGCCCGCCTCTACGTGCCGAAGGAGCCGCGCCTGCACGACGGCCTGGCGCCGGCGCTGGTGTTCTTCCATGGCGGAGGCTGGGTGATCGGCGATCTCGACTCCCACGACGTCGTCTGCCGCCAGCTGGCCGACGCCGGCGCGCTGATGGTGATCTCGGTCGACTACCGCCTCGCGCCCGAGCACAAATTTCCCGCTGCCGCCGATGACGCCATCGCCGCGACCCAATGGATCGCGGCGAACGCACGCGAACTCGGCATCGACGCCTCGCGCCTGTCGATCGGCGGCGACAGCGCCGGCGGCAATCTTGCCGCCGTCGTGGCGCTCGCCGCCCGCGACGCCGGTGGCCCTGCGATCGCCGGGCAGGTGCTGATCTACCCCGCGAC
>DATDNN010000084.1:0-7444 GCA_036518255.1 Allosphingosinicella sp.
GTGCCCGGCCGCTGGCAGGCCGCGGTCGAAGGCTTTACCGGCTTCATCGGATCGATGGTCGACGCGAATATCGGGCCGAAGGGCAAGGCGTTCGTGCCCTACGTCTTTTCGCTCTTCATGTTCATCCTGATCGCCAACATACTGGGCCTGATGCCGTTCGGCGTCGTCGGCCTGCATCCCTTCACCGTGACGAGCCATATCACCGTCACCGGGATACTCGCGATCATTTCCTTCGGCATCGTGCTGATCGTGGGCTTCGCGCGCCACGGCTTCCACTTCTTCTCCCTCTTCATTCCGCACGGCACGCCCGTGCCGATGATCCCGCTTATCTTCGTCATCGAGCTGTTCAGCTTCATGATCCGCCCGTTCAGCCTCGCGCTGCGACTCTTCGTCGCGATGACGGCGGGTCACATCCTGCTGAAGGTGCTGGCGGGTTTCGTCATCAACGCGCTCAATGCTGAGGCCTTGTGGGTGGCGCCGGTCGTCGCGCTGCCGAGCTTCATCCTGATGGTCGGCATCACGCTCCTCGAGCTGCTGGTGTGCGCGATCCAGGCCTATGTTTTCGCTCTGCTCACGTCGCTGTATCTCAACGACGCGATCAATCTTCACTGAGTATCTAAAAGTTTAATCCAAGGAGTTTTCACATGGACGCAGAAGCAGCAAAATTTATCGGTGCCGGTCTCGCCGCAGTCGGTCTCGGCCTCGCCGCGCTAGGCGTGGGTAACGTGTTCGCCCAGTTCCTCGCCGGCGCGCTCCGCAATCCGGGTGCCGCCGACAGCCAGCAGGGCCGTCTCTTCATCGGCTTCGCGGCCGCCGAACTTCTCGGCTTGCTCGCGTTCGTCGTCGCGATGATCCTGCTCTTCGTCGCCTAACAACATCCTCTTTTAAGGGACGTTCGGAACCATGCCTCAACTAGACCAGATCGCGAGTACTTACGGCTCGCAGATTTTCTGGCTTCTTGTGACCTTCGGCCTGATCTTCTTCACGGTCGGCCTGGGCATGGTTCCGAAGATCGGTGCGACCGTCGAGGCGCGCGACAAGCGCATCGCCGACGATCTTGCCGCGGCCCAGGCGGCACGTGAGACCGCGACCTCGACCGAGGAAGCCTATCGCGCCCGCACCGAAGAAAATCGCGCCGAGGCGCTGAAGGTGACGCAGGCGGCCAAGGACAAGTCCGCCCGCGACGCCGAAAAGAAGCTCGCCAAGGCCGACGCCGCGATCGCGGACAAGGTCGCGGCTGCCGAAGCCCAGCTCGCCTCAGCCAAGGAAGCGGCGCTGGCGGAAGTCGAAACCGTGGCCGTCGAGGCCGCACAGGATATGGTCGCCAAGCTTTCGGGGGCGAAGGTCACCAAGGCCAAGGCGCAGAAGGCAGTGAAGGCGGTTCTGGCCAATGGCTAACGTGACCCATCAGGACGCGACCCACGCGGCGGAAACGCTCGACACGACCGTCGCGGGCGCCAATGAAACCGGTTTGCCGCACGGCGGCGAACATGCGGTCGCCACCACGGCTGCCGAAGGCGGCCACGGTGCGGCCGAACATGCCGATCCGACCGCGCTCGGCCTCAACGCCACTGTCTGGGTGTCGCTCGCCATGGTCGTGGTCATCGCGGTCATGATCTGGAAGAAGGTGCCGGCCGCGATCGGCAAGGCGCTGGACAAGAAGATCGCCCAGATCCGCGAACAGCTGGACGAGGCCGCCGAGCTTCGCGCCGAAGCCGAGGCGCTGAAGGCGGAATATGAAGCCAAGGCCGCGCAGGCGGGCGCGGAAGCCGCGACGATGCTCGAACGCGCCCGGCATGAGGCCGACCAGATCGTCGCCCAGGCCAAGACCGATGCCGCCCTGCTCGTCGAGCGCCGCACGCGCATGGCCGAGGACAAGATCGCCGCCGCCGAACGCGCCGCGATCCAGGAAGTCCGCGCCAAGGCGGCCAGTGCGGCTGCTGCGGCTGCCGCGGCCCTCATCGCCGAGGCGCATGACGCGGACGCCGACAAGGGCCTGGTCGACAAGGCCATTTCGGGCCTCTCCCGCCCGAACTGACGTCCCCTTATCGTCACCCCGGCGAAAGCCGGGGTCTCATAACGAAAGAGGCGCTTTATTCGGCAGGAGATTCCGGCTTGCGCCGGAATGACGATGGAAGGCTGAAAGTTCTACCGACTCAATAAAGAGGCCGGCCCCCGGAGGGAGCCGGCCCTTTTGTTATCAGCTGTGCGGCGCCTGAAGGACGGCGATACCGGCCGCTTCGCCGCCCGATTTCGAATTGCACCGGGCGGTGAAGGTGTAGCTCCCCAGCGTCGAGCTCGTGTCGAGGCCCCGGCCGTCATACAGATTGTCGAACACGCTCTTGGGCGAGCGGGGATCGCCTCCATCGATCAGCACGTTGACGCCATTATCCATGGTGTAGGGGCAGGCGAACAGCAGGAAGTAGCGCGGCGTCGCCTGGTTGAGGTCGCTGAACGCCATCACACCCTCCGTGCCGTAGAAGCCGAAATTCTTTTCGGCCGCGAAGATACCGCCCATGACGAGATTGTCGGGGTCGTTCGGCGCGATGAAGCTCCGCGCGGGCATCTGGACGAACGGGGAATCCAGATTCTCATTCTCGTGCGTTTCCATGAAGGACGTCATCTTGCCGGTGTTCATGTAGAGATCGCCGGAATCGTCGCCGCCCGTGCCGTTCCGCCAGTTGACGACCTGAAGGTTGAGATCGGTGTCGTTGAAGACCATGCCGAGAAAGACCTTCTGGTTGTTGACCAGCAGATAGATCAGCAATTCGGTGATAATGAGCGCGACGACGCTGACGACCACCGTCACGCCGCCCATCGCGCGCACGCCCATCGTCACGGCGGCGCGGAAGGCGTTCCCTGCGCGCAGGGCCTTCACCGTGCCGATGATCATCGCGATGGCGAAGGCGGCAAGGCCGGATCCGATGATCTCGCCCGCCACTTCACCCGCCGTCTGGCCGTCCTTGATCAGCGACAGGCCGTTGGTCACGCCCTTGACGTAATCGTGGATCTGGCTGCCGGTATAGCCCTTGAGAACCGCGAGATTGTGCTCGGTCACCGCCACATCGGGGACGACGTTCACGTCGTCCGACGTGAAATATTGCGCGAGGAGATCGACATTGCCGGCGTTGGGCCATTCCGCGCTCGGCTTTTCCGCGCCCGCCTTGTGCTGGACGGCGGCGAAGATCGCCTTGCGCATTTGGCGGCGGATGACGTTGGGATCGGTTTCCTTCTCGAAAATATGGCGCAGCGGCGTGCCGAAATTCTGTTCGAGCCGTTCGAGGATCATGAAACCGAAATCGCGGTCGTCCATCGCTTCGATAGAGGTGATCTTGTCCATCATTCGCTCCCTTCCATGGGTGGCGGCGGAGTCGCCGCGCCCGGATTATGTCGCGCGCATGGGTGGCCTGGGCGCCCTGTCTGGTTGGAAATGGAGGGATGTTCCGGCTGTCTGCACGGTTATGGCGCCGAAGTGGCGGCAGGCGGTCCAAAATGGTTTCATGGGTGGCGGGCGGCGGCCGAAACACCTAAATCCTTCCTCGTGACCACGCCTTCCGACCGCTTCAACGAAGAGAAATCCGTCTACACCGTGCGCGGCAGCGATCAGCCGGACCTGGAGGTCGGCGTCGCGGCGATCCGCAATGTGGTGAAGACGCTGCCGGTGCGTCCGGGCGTCTATCGCATGCTCGATGCCAAGGGCGACGTCCTTTACGTGGGCAAGGCGCGGGCGTTGAAGAACCGCGTCACCAATTACACGCAGGTCGCGCGCCTTACCAAGCGGCTGCAGCGGATGGTGGCGCAGACGCGCGCCATGAACATCGTCACCACCAATACCGAGGCCGAGGCGCTGCTCCTCGAAGCACAGCTCATCAAGCGCTATCGCCCGCCCTACAACGTCCTGCTGCGCGACGACAAAAGCTTCCCCTTCATCCTGCTGCGCGAGGATCACAACTTCCCCCGCGTGCAGCTCCACCGCGGCGCGCGGCGGGCGAAGGGACAATATTATGGGCCGTTCGCCAGCGCCGGATCGGTGCGAAACACGCTAAACGCGCTCCAGAAGTTGTTCCTGCTGCGGAGCTGTTCGGACAGTTTCTTCGCCAACCGATCGCGGCCTTGCCTGCTCTATCAAATTCGGCGCTGCTCGGCCCCCTGTGTGGGGCGCATCGACGAGGCGGGCTATGACGAACTGGTTCAGGACGCGAAGGACTTTTTGGGCGGCAAATCGACGAAGGTGCAGGCGAAGCTCGGCAAGCTGATGACGGAGGCGGCCGACAATATGGATTTCGAGCTTGCCGCCGTATACCGCGACCGCCTCCGCGCGCTCACCTTCATCCAGGGCACGCAGACCATCCACGCCGAAGGGCTGGGGGATGCCGATATCTTCGCGCTCGCCTGCAAGGGCGGGCATATGTGCATCCAGGCCTTCTTCATCCGGGGCGGGCAGAATTGGGGCCATCGCAGCTTCTTCCCTTCCCACACCCACGATGTGCCGGAGGAGGAGGTGCTGACCAGCTTCCTCACCCAATTTTATGAGGAGGTTCCGCCGCCCAAGACCATCCTGCTCGACCGCACGCTGGGCGAGGCGGAATTGCTGGAGGAGGCGTTCGGGGAGCAGGCGGGCCGCAAGGTAACGCTCCGCCATCCCCAGCGCGGCGACCATGTGCGGATGGTGAAGCAGGCCAAGCGGAATGCGGAAGAGGCGCTCGACCGCCGCCTCGCCGAATCCGCCACGCAGAACCAGAATCTGAAGGCCCTTGCCGACCTGTTCGAACTGCCCGGCACGCCGAACCGGATCGAGGTTTACGACAACAGCCACGTCCAGGGCACCAATGCGGTGGGCGCGATGATCGTCGCGGGGCCGGAGGGCTTCCGCAAGAACGCCTATCGCAAGTTCAACATCAAGCGGGAGGAAGCGGCCCCCGGCGACGATTTCGCGATGATGCGTGAAGTGCTCTCCCGCCGCTTCGCGCGGCTTGAGAAAGAGGATCCGGAGCGGACCGGCGGCGAATGGCCGGATCTGCTGCTGATCGACGGCGGCAAGGGGCAACTCTCCGCCGTCTGCGAGACGATGGAAGATGCGGGCGTCCACGACATTCCGGTGGTCGCCATTTCCAAGGGGCCTGACCGCAATGCGGGGCGCGAGGTAATGCACCTGCCCGGCGGTCGCGAAATTACCCTGCCGCCCAACGATCCCACGCTCTTCTACCTCCAGCGCCTCCGGGACGAGGCGCACCGCTTTGCCATCGGCGCCCACCGCCAGAAGCGCGCCAAGAGCATGGTGACGAGCCCGCTCGACGACGTGCCCGGCATCGGCCCCAGCCGCAAGCGCGCTCTCCTCATGCATTTCGGAACGGCGCGGGCGGTGAAGAATGCGGCGCTGGAGGATCTGGAACGCGCGCCCGGCATCTCCAAGGCTATGGCGCGGGGCATTTACGATCACTTCCATCCGCAAGGATAGGAGCGCGCACTGCCCGCTGATGGATGCTGAAACAAGTTCGGCATGACAGGCGGTTTTTGATAGACGGGGGCATATGCATCTTTCCACCCAGGCTATCGTCCTCGCGCTCCGCGCTCATGGCGAACATGGCGCCATCGCGCGGCTGCTGACGCCTGATGAAGGGGTGCAGCCCGGCTATGTGCGCGGCGGGCGGTCGCGGCGGTTGCGGCCCGTGCTGGCGCCCGGAAATATCGTCCAGGCCGAATATCGCGCCCGCACCGAAGAGCAGCTCGCCCAGCTTTCCGTCGAACTCGTCGCCAGCCGCGCGCCCTTATTCTCCGAGGCTCTGCCCGCCGCGGCGATCGAATGGGCGACGAGCCTCAGCGCGGCGGCGCTGCCGGAGGGGCAGCCTTATCCTCGTCTTTATGCGGCGCTCGACGGTCTCCTCGCCGCTATCGAGGCCGCGCCTTCGGCACGGGGATGGGCGGCGGCGCTCGTCCGCTACGAATTGCTGCTGCTGTCTGAACTGGGTTTCGGCCTCGACCTTTCGGAATGCGCGGCGACCGGCGGGCAGGAAGACCTCGCCTTCGTCAGCCCCAAAAGCGGCCGCGCGGTCAGCCGGGAAGGGGCAGGGGAGTATAGCGACCGGTTGCTGCCGCTTCCTTCTTTCCTCCTCGCGGGCGGAGAGGCCGATTGGCCGTCCATTTTCGACGGCCTCAGGCTCACCGGCCATTTCCTCGCCCGCGATGTGCTGATCGACCGCCAGTCCGAAGCTCTGGCGGCGCGCGACCGGTTAATTGATCGTTTGGGCCGCGTCGTGCGTTGACGGGAGCCATGGAAAAAGGAAAGCTCATCTCCGTGAGATCGCTCTTCCCCTATAGCGCGACGACGCGGGGCATTACCGTGCTCGTGTCGGTGAGCTTCCTTCCCGACCAGTCGGAACCGGCGAAGAACCGCTGGTTCTGGGCCTATCATATCCGCATCGAGAATGAGGGCGCGCTGACCGTCCAGCTGATCAGCCGCGAATGGAAGATCAGCGACGGCAACGGCGCCCTTCACGAAGTCCATGGCGATGGCGTGGTCGGCGAACAGCCGGTGATCGCGCCGGGCGGTTCGTTCGACTATGTCTCGGGCTGCCCGCTCGGCACGCCGTCCGGTGCCATGGAAGGGCGGTATAACATGATTGGCGAAGACGGCTCCGCCTTCGCCATCGCCATTCCGCGCTTTCCCTTGCTGGTGTCGACCGTAGAAAGCTAGCGAAGCAGTTGGACGGCGCTGAATTCGCTCAAGCGTCGATGGCCTCTTCGTCGATTTCCGCCGCATGGTCCTGGATGAAGGCGAAGCGGTGTTCCGGGTTCTTGCCCATCAGCCGTTCGACGAGATCCTTCACCGGCTGCTGTTCCTGATAATCCTGGGGCAGGGTGATGCGGATGAGGGAGCGGGTCTTTGGGTCCATCGTGGTTTCGCGGAGCTGGGCGGGGTTCATTTCGCCAAGGCCCTTGAAGCGGCCGATCTCGACCTTCTTGCCCTTGAAAAGCGTGCGTTCCAGTTCCTCGCGCTGCGCGTCGTCCCTCGCATAAGCGACGGTGCCGCCCGCCGACAGGCGATAGAGCGGCGGCTGGGCGAGGTAGAGGTGCCCGCGCTTCACGATCTCCGGCATTTCCTGGAAGAAGAAGGTCATGAGAAGGGTCGCGATATGGGCGCCGTCCACATCTGCGTCGGTCATGATGATGACCCGGTCGTAGCGCAAGGCATCCGGATCGCAGCGGTCGCGGAAGCCGCAGCCGAGGGCGAGGCCGAGGTCGGCGATTTCCTGATTGGCGCCGATCTTCGCGCTGTTGGCGCTGGCGACGTTCAATATCTTGCCCCGGATCGGCAGGATCGCCTGCGTCTTGCGGTCGCGCGCTTGTTTGGCCGATCCGCCGGCGCTGTCGCCTTCGACGATGAAGAGTTCGGTGCCGGCCGGATCGTCATTCGCGCAATCGGTGAGCTTGCCGGGCAGGCGCA
>DATDNN010000085.1:0-2702 GCA_036518255.1 Allosphingosinicella sp.
CCATTCCCTTCCCGGCTATCATGGCTGGTACGTGGCCCTCTGGGCAATCGTGCCTGCCCTGCTTTTCCTCACCGTCTGGAGCGGGATTTCGGGAAGCCTCGTCGCGAACGCGGTACTCGGCGATCCGGCGGCGGCGAACCTGCCCGCCGAAGCGATGCAACGGAGCGCCATCCTCGCCGAAGCCCGCGGCCTCGCCGAAGGTACGGTCCCCGGTGCGTTCAATCCGCAATCCGAAGCGCTGGCGCCGGTCTACAAGGCGGCGAACTTGCATTACGGCCTGATCGGCGGCGGTCTCGCCCTCGTCATCGCCTTTGCGGGCGGCGCCTTTGCTTTTACCCGCCTGTCGCCGCAATTCCGGGCCCGCACGAAGGTGGAGCGGCTCGTCATGGCGGTGCTCCTCATCGCTTCACTGGTAGCGATCCTGACGACGCTCGGCATCGCCCTGTCCCTGCTATTCGAATCCCTGCGCTTTTTCTCGCGCGTCTCGCCGGCCGAGTTCCTGTTCGGCCTCAACTGGAGCCCGCAGACCGCCATCCGCGCCGATCAGGCGGGATCGTCCGGCGCGTTCGGTGCGGTGCCCCTCTTCTGGGGCACGATCTTCATCGGCGCGATCATCGCGATGATCGTCGCCATCCCGCTCGGCCTCATGAGCGCGATCTTCCTCACCCAATATGCCGCGCCGGGCACGCGCAAAGTGATGAAGCCGCTGCTCGAAGTGCTCGCGGGCGTGCCCACGGTGGTTTATGGCTATTTCGCCGCGCTGACCGTCGCGCCCGCAGTGCGCGACTTCGCGGGCATGATCGGCGTCCCGGGTTCGTCGGAATCGGCGCTGGCCGCAGGGCTCGTCATGGGCATCATGATCATTCCTTTCGTCTCCTCCATGGCCGACGACAGCATCGCCGCCGTGCCGCAGGCGATGCGGGACGGTTCGCTGGCGCTCGGCGCCACCCGGTCGGAAACGATCAAGAAAGTGCTGCTGCCCGCCGCCCTGCCGGGCGTCGTAGGCGGCGTCCTGCTCGCCGTCAGCCGCGCGATCGGCGAGACGATGATCGTGGTGATGGCGGCGGGCCTTGCCGCGAACCTCACTCTCAATCCGTTCGAAAGCGTGACGACCGTCACCACCCAGATCGTACAGTTGCTGACCGGCGACCAGGAATTCGACAGCGCCAAGACGCTCTCCGCCTTCGCCCTCGGCCTGGTGCTGTTCGTGGTGACTCTCCTCCTCAACATCATCGCACTGCGCGTCGTGAAGAAATATCGGGAAGCCTATGAATAGGGCCGAAACTCCGATGGGCCCGAAGCCCACCGATTGGCGGAGCGAAGCGATGCAGCGGCGCATCCGGCGGCGCTATGCGGCCGAGCGGCGCTTCAAGGCCGTCGGCTTCTTGGCTGTCCTGCTATCTGCGGGTTTTCTTGCCTTCCTCCTCATAACGATGCTGTCGAATGGCCTGCGGGGTTTCACGCAGACGGAAGTGCGGCTGGACCTCGATTTCCCGGCGAGCACGCTGATCCTCGACCCCGAAGTGCTGCGCGGATCGGGCGCCGATGCGGCGCTCGCCTCGGCCGATATCGACGGCGCAGTCCGCGCGGCTGCGGCTGCCCAATATGGGACCGATGGTCCGGCCTATCTGTCGAATGGCGCCTGGCTGAAGGTCCGGAGCGCCATCAAGGCCGATCCGGGCATCCTCAGCGGAAAGACGACATTCTGGCTCCCCGCCGCCGACGGCATCGACATCGCAGCCAAGGGGAATGGCGCACCGGCGGACGAAGCGCATTATCGCGCGCTCGAGCAGAAGGATGCGGTGAAGACCGGTTTCAACGGCGGCTTCCTCACCGGGTCCGATGCAACCGATCCGACGCTGGTCGGCATCTGGGGCGCGTTCAAGGGATCGCTCCTCACCATGCTGGTGACGCTGGTACTCGCTTTCCCGATCGGCGTCCTTTCGGCAGTCTATCTTGAGGAATATGCGCCGAAGAACCGCTGGACCGACCTTATCGAGGTGTCGATCAACAATCTCGCGGCCGTGCCGTCGATCATCTTCGGTCTTCTGGGTCTCGCCGTTTTCCTCAATTTCATGCACCTGCCCCGCTCCGCGCCGCTCGTCGGCGGCCTGACGCTCGCGCTCATGACCATGCCCGTCATCGTCATCGCGGGACGCAATGCGATCAAGGCGGTCCCGCCCTCGATCCGCGACGCCGCCCTCGGCATCGGCGCGAGCCCCGTGCAGGTCGTCTTCCACCATGTCCTGCCGCTCGCCCTTCCCGGCATCCTTACCGGGACTATCATCGGCATGGCCCGCGCGCTCGGCGAAACCGCACCGCTGCTGATGATCGGCATGCGCGCCTTCATCGCCTCGCCGCCCGGCGGCATCACCGATCCCGCGACGGTGTTGCCGGTGCAGATCTTCCTCTGGTCGGACGAGGTGAGCCGGGGCTTCGTCGAGAAGACATCGGCGGGTATCATCGTCCTCCTCGTCTTCCTCCTCGCCATGAACGGCCTGGCCATCTATCTTCGCAACAAATTCGAGAGACGCTGGTGAACGCGATGACAGACAATCCGAAGACCGATCTGGCCGCGGCGCACCCGCCCGCAACCGGTACCGGTACGCCCAAGATGACGGCGCGGAACATCAACGTCTTCTATGGCGAAAAGCGCGCGATCAACGATGTCTCGATCGACATCGTACAGGAAGACGTGACCG
>DATDNN010000086.1:0-2839 GCA_036518255.1 Allosphingosinicella sp.
ACTGCCCGGACCCCGATCACGCGCCGCCCGATCTTAACGACGACCAGGCCGAGGCGGCGCAGAGCCTCGCCTCCGCCATCGGCAAGGGCTTCGATCCCGTCCTGCTCGACGGCGTCACCGGCTCCGGCAAGACCGAAGTCTATTTCGAAGCCGTGGCCGAGGCGTTGCGCGGGGGCCGCCAGACCCTCGTCCTACTCCCCGAAATCGCGCTTACCGAGCCGTTCCTCAAGCGCTTCTCCGCCCGTTTCGGTGTCGAGCCCGTCGCCTGGCATTCGGGCCTCCGCCAATCCCAGCGCCGCCGCGCCTGGCGCGCCATCTCCACCGGCCAGGCGAAGGTCGTGGTCGGCGCCCGCTCCGCCCTCTTCCTCCCCTATGCGAGCCTCGGCCTCATCGTCGTCGACGAAGCCCATGAAGTCAGCTTCAAGCAGGAAGACGGCGTCCAATATCACGCCCGCGACGTCGCGGTAATGCGCGCCAAGCTCGAAGCCATCCCGATCGTCCTCGCCTCCGCCACCCCCGCCATCGAGACGCGCCAGATGGCCGAGATCGGCGTCTATCGCGAAGTGAAGCTCGAAGGCCGCTACGGCGCCGCCGAAATGCCGCAGATCGAGGCGATCGACCTGATCCAAGACCCCCCGATGCGCGGCCGATGGCTCGCCCCCCGCCTTGTTCGCGAGATCGAGGAAAATCTCGAAAAGGGCGAACAGACGCTCCTCTTCCTCAATCGCCGTGGCTATGCGCCGCTTACCCTGTGCCGCACCTGCGGACATCGCTTCCAATGCCCCAATTGCACCGCCTGGATGGTCGAGCACCGGCTGATGCACCGCCTCGCCTGCCACCATTGCGGCCATGTCATGCCCCCGCCCCGCGCCTGTCCCGAATGCAATGAGGAAGACAGCCTCGTCGCCTGCGGCCCGGGCGTCGAGCGCATCGCGGACGAAGTCGCCGCCCTCTGGCCCGAAGCGCGCACCGCCATTGTCACCTCCGACACCATCTGGTCCCCCGCCAAGGCCGCCGAATTCGTCGGCCGCATGGAGCGGGGGGAGATCGACATCGTCGTCGGCACCCAGCTCGTCACCAAGGGCTATCATTTCCCCAATCTCACCCTCGTCGGCGTGGTGGACGCGGATCTGGGCCTGCAGGGCGGCGACCTCCGCGCCGCCGAGCGCAGTTTCCAGCAGATCATGCAGGTTTCGGGACGCGCGGGCCGGGGCGAGAAGCCCGGCCGCGTCTTCGTCCAGACCCACGAACCGGCAGCCCCCGTCATCAGCGCCCTCGTCAGCGGCGACGTGGAAGGCTTCTACGCCGCCGAAACTGAAGCCCGCCGCAGCGCCGCCATGCCCCCCTTCGGACGTCTCGCCGGAATTATCGTCTCATCGGAAGATCTGGGCGAGGCGACCGAAACCGCCCGCCTCATCGGCCGCACCGCGCCGAACGTGGAGAATATGGCCGTCTTCGGCCCGGCTCCCGCCCCGCTCGCCATGCTGCGCGGCCGCCACCGCCAGCGCCTCCTGGTGCACGCCGCGCGCTCATTGGACGTACAGGACATCATCCGCGACTGGCTCGGCAAACTCGACTGGCCACGCGGCGTCCGCGTCGCGGTGGATGTGGACCCTTACAGCTTTCTGTAGCGTCTCATCACTGTGTGCTCCTGCGAAAGCAGGAGCCCAAACGCGTTACTGGCCGTTCCCCACGCCCTTGCCGGTGGCGTCGCTATCGGTTGAGGGCAGAGCCTGCTCCGTATTCGTCCTTTCATCAACCGCATAGCCGCAGCTTCTGACGGCGAAGACGAGGATGGCCAGCACGAAAATGGCGCCGAGGATCCAGGCAAAGATGTTGCGCCTTCCGTCCGCCCTGTCCCCGGTCGTGCCCGGCCGCGTACCTGCGGCAGGAGCGGCCTCGCCCGCGCTTTCCCAACGTTCCCGGGCGACGGCGGCGGTGACGCTGAGGTGCACATGCTCGTCCACCCGGTCCACCCAGTTCGACGGAATATGATATTCCCCCACCGGTTCGGCGGTGGAATGCAGGCGGATGCGGCTTGCTTCGATCGCATCCACGATGCCGATCATTCCGCCGTCCGATCCCAGAACCTGAAGTCCGCTCCTGACGCTCCCCAGCGTGGCCATTCCTGCTTCTCCTTGGCATGAGGGCGCGGCGCCCTTCGGCCAAGGCAATGTCCTGCCCGGCTTATTGTTCCGGTGAGGGCGCCGTCCGGTCGATCCGGACGAGGAAGCAGCCCGGCCGCGCGCTGTGGGCGTGAAGATAGGCGACGTCCGGGTTGGCGAAGAACCGGGCGATCAGCGGTTCCAGCGCCTCGCCCTCCACGCAATCGGCATCCAGCATCATGCCGGCTTCGTCGAAGGCGCGGACGGAAAGCAGCCGCGCCCTGAGAAGCGGCGGCACTTCATTCTCGAACCGGGCCTCCAGGTCCGCCGCTTCCCGCACGAATATGGCGTGGCTCGCGCGGAACGGCGTGGCGGCGGGCTGATGCTCGTAATTGAGGAGGATCAGCGTCTCGCCCGGCTCGGCATCCTGAAGGGTGACACGGCAGGGGAAACCCGGCGTCCGATCCGCTACCTTGCGAATGGCGCCGCGCTCTGCAAGCGCCGCGTCGTCGAGGCCGAAGAGCGGCTGGAATGCGGCCAATGGCAGGCCGCTGATTCGATAGCCGGTCACAGCCCTTTCTCCCGTTCCAGCAACTTCTCCTTCCGCTCCAGCCCCCAGGCATAGCCGCCGAGGCCGCCGTCCGTCCGCTTCGCCCGGTGGCATGGAATGAGGACAGCGATGTGGTTGGCGCCGCAGGCGGAGCCCACCGCGCGCACGGCCCTGGCATTGCCGG